>JADFYL010000127.1 GCA_015233045.1 Nitrospirota bacterium
AACTGGCCGGTTGCGTTGTTTTCCACACAGATTGTCGTCCTTGCTTCTGATAGTACCCTCAGGTAATCGAACTTTTCGGTTAAGGGAAACGGATAAATCTGTGAGAAATGAAGCATGGCTATTTTGTGCGTCTTGCCAAGCGACATGACGGCGTCTCTTATAACCCCATATGTGGAGCCCCTCCGGTCACAACAACGTCTGGTTTTTCACTTCCATAGAATAGGGGCGGGTCTATTTCTTGTTGAATTAAAGAAAATTTTTGAATAACCCTCTTTTGTACCATTTTAACTCGCGTATCGCTGTCCTCTATCATATGCCCATCCTCGTCGTGTTCGTCGCTGTCCACTACTACCAGATGCCTTGAGATGCCTGGCACCGCCAGTGCAGACACAGGGCCTTCCGAGAAGTTATATCTTTTATACGCGTCCTCTATTTCGTCCCCTTCTTCCTCTCTCAATCTGTAATCCGTATAGACCAAGTCTTCTGTCTCTATGGATTCATAAGTCCACTGCGAGTCGGCTATGTACTGGTCTGTTACAATGAAGGCGGGAATTTGATACTTTTCAGCAAGGTCAAATGCCTTGTTTGTCAGATGAATACCCTGCGTGGGATTGCCGGGGGCAAATACCACCCGTGGAAACTCGCCATGTCCAGCGTGAAGCACAAATAACAGGTCTCCCTGTTCTGTGCGCGTCGGCAGCCCTGTGGCAGGGCCAGGCCGTTGAGACACCGTTATAACAACCGGCAGTTCCGCCATGCCTGCCAAAGACACCCCCTCGGCCATCAGGGCAAACCCTCCACCGGAACTTCCGGTCATTGCCCTAACACCCGCGAAAGATGCCCCAAGTGCCATATTGATGGAGCTTATCTCATCCTCTGTCTGCTCCACTACGATGGAATGCTCCAGGGCATTTGACGCGACGTAATTCATTACGGCCGTAGAGGGCGTCATGGGATACCCGCAGTAAAACTTGCAGCCGCTCATGACCGCCCCAAGTCCTATCGCCTGTGAGGTATCAATAAGCATATGCCCGTTTTTGTCCTGTATCTGTGGGGAAAAGCCGCATTGGCTGCAGGCGTTCACCGCGTAGTTATATCCGGCCTTCGCCACCAGTATGTTTTTATTTATCATATCGCTGCCTTTTTTCTTCAGATTGGCGTGGATAATTTCCTCAAGCAATGTCATCTCTAACCTCAGCATCCCCAGTACCGCGCCTACAGCCGCGGTGTTTGACATTATTTTATCCCCGCCGGTTTCGATTGCTATTCTCTCAAAAGGCACGTTCAGATAGCCCGGGCCGGTAAATGTCCTCTTGATGAGCTGGGCGTCATAGACTATTATGCCGGTCTCTTCAAGGCCGTCTTTGTGCAGCTCTATCGTGGCAAGGTCAAGGGCTACTATAATATGCGCCTTTTCCCTTGATGACGATACCTCCACATCGCCAAACCGCAACTGGTAATAATTATGCCCGCCCCTTACTCGCGACATGTAGTCCTGGTGCGAAAATACGTGATAGCCCATACGGGAAAATAACCGCGCTAAAACCCCTCCGATTGTCTGCAATCCTTGGCCAGCCTCACCGCCAATTACTATAGTGTAGTCCATATCCTCCTCCATAGTTCATTCCTGACTGTTTTGTTTATATAACAAAGCCTCTATCCCGCAACCTCGTCGAGTTCCCCGCCACGCATGTGTTTGGCGGTCTTATAGAAGTCACACTGAGTACAGGACAGTACTGGTTTCATGAGGATGGCAGAGAGGTTTTTTCCTCTAAGGGCTCCAGCCGCCAACCAGCACCACCTCTCTGAGTTTTGAAGCACAGCCGGACACACGTTCATAATCTCCTGTGGACAATCTATGAACTTCCAACATTTGACAGCCGCCTTTTCTCTGGTAAAAGATTCGGTTTTAGCCAGAAAGTCTGTACATAAGTCTCTTACCACATTGGAAATAATCCTGCCATCGCCGTTCATTCCCATACCCACCTCCATGCAGAGTATCCCCTGCTGATTTAAGTGCTTTTTACCGGTTTACAGTTGACATCTTCAAAGTTTCACGGACTTGCTCCGATTCTCTTAAGCACGCCCCCTCAACGCTATTGACATTGGCGGCGCCGAATCCATCGTTGGGATTCAACTTTAACTCCGCGTTCGGATAGTTTACGTATAACCAGACCAACGAGTAATATGTTTTTTTCAGGGAATCCGTCATCTCTTTATAAAAAGATACGGTTTCTTTTTTCAGTTCTTTGGGTCTCGTTTTTAGATCGTCAACAAGTTGCTTCGCATCTGATACATCAAAGATGTCCCTGACTTTCGCTATGAACCCTGTGGTTATTGCCGACGCCTCTGTCTTAAAATCCCTGATGCTTTTTTCAGTTACCAGGATATCGTACAAGTTCCTGGCCTTTTCATTGATAGCATTTATTCGGAACTGGACATATTCTGTCATTTCCCGCGGTTTATACACGATTTGGGTTCCCTGAATGCGGGGTTGACTTGCAGATTCGTTTACTACCTCGTCTAGCGCTCCGTTATTTGTATCATTTTTCCTCATTGCATGGCCTCCTTTATATAGATTAATAAAAAGTATTGTTAAGCGGCTCCCTATTTATCACAGTTTATTCCCCGCTCATATTCACCTCGGCTGGTTTCCGCAATCCGGCTGATATTTGGCCGAATTTATAGAAGGGACATTTTTTGAAACTATCCATCTCTGACATGCAGTATTCTTTTAATTGAAAGAAACTTGGATAGTATTCATATGTAACAACTTTACTGCACATACGTTTTTTATAAAAAGGACATTTCATATCTAAACCCTCCTGTCAAACTGGATTCCTGCTTTCGCAGGAATGACAAAATCACCCATATGGTCGCAACTTGGTATCAGAGTGTCTTTCATTCAATCAGGTTATAAAACAGCTTAATTAATTATTACATGAATGAAAAATTGAATCAATCGGTATAAGGCTATTATCTATATAGGAAGATGTAGAATACGTATAGGGAATTTACCTATGTTACCAGTATCGCAGCGTACTGGCCTTGCGCTTGGCTATGAGATTGCGTTTAACGGCATATTTATCCAAACAACGTTGAGGTTGGAATTCACTCATCAGGCTACGCCATGGCTATTCACTTCGCCACAGGTATATTCTTTGCCGTTATAAGTAAAATTATCCAACTGGTATTCCTTTAATTCCCTTTTTGCATACTGGCATAGTATCCCTGAGGTTATGAAAAAATCAACCAGTTCTTTGTCAACATGTCCATCTTTTGCCATGAACGTGAGTATTCTGACACACTCTGAGAGTTTTTTACCAGGCTTGTATGGTCTGTCCCCCGCCGACAGTGCCTCAAATATATCGGAGATTGCCATTATTCTTGACTGCATGGAAAGCCTCTCTGCGGACACGCCGTTTGGATACCCTGTGCCGTCAAGTTTTTCGTGGTGTTCGCCCGCGTAAGTGGGAACGTTTTTCATCTTTTTAGGCCACGGCAGCTGACTCAGCATTTTATATGTCATTACGACATGGTTCTGTATTATTTCGCGCTCCTGGTCTGACAGTGTTCCTCTTTGTATGCTCAGATTCATTACCTCTTCGTCGTTTAAAACAGGCTCAGGCTTGCCGTCAACGATAATATTGTATGAGGCTATCTTTTGTATTCTTTTGATTTTATCGTCCGAGGTAAACTCGCCACCAATGTTGGTCGTCTTTAAAAACTCCCTATCGCCGTCCAGTTCCGCAATTCGTCCTGAGAACTCATCCTTGAGTTTTTGAAGGGTGCTCTGGCCGTTTCCGCTATGAGCGGCCACAAGTTCGAGCTTCTTTTTCAGGTATTCGTTTTCGACATCCCTTTTTAATACCTCAAGTCTCATGTTTGCGGTATTCACACGGTCATAGATAGTCTCCAGCTTAGTGGCCTTATCAACTACGTATTCCGGTGTGGTTATTTTTCCAATGTCGTGCATCCACGCGGCTGTCTTCAATTCTTTCTGCTCCTCCGGCGTAAGGCTAAAGCCCTCCCACTTCTCATCTTCTGAGTTGTTAAGTCCTATTGCAATCTCCATCGTCAGCTCTGCCACACGCCTGATGTGTCCACCCGTATATGGGGATTTCTGGTCAATCGCTGTGGCTATTACCTTGATAAAAGAATCCCACAGGGCGCTCAACTCTCCGATAAGGGTTGAGTTTGTGATGGCGATTGCCGCCTGAGAGGCCAGAGATTCTATTAGGAACTGATAATCCTGTGAGAATGCTATCACTTTGCCTTTATTGTTGCCGGCGTTAATAAGCTGTAAGACTCCGATTATCTCGTGTTCGTGGTTTCTCAAAGGGGTAACTAGCATTGAACTTGAGCGGTAACCGTTATTCTTATCGTATTCCTTTGTCCCCTTAAAGTTAAACCCTTCTGCCTCATAAACATCAGGGAAATTGATGGTTTCACCAGTCAGGGCAACATGTGCGGAGACGTTTTGCATGTTTTTTGTGCCGTTGTCATTGTAAAGCGGTACTGGTGGAAAATTGAGAGGCTCTCCGCTTAAGCCGCCTATTTTCACATTTAACGAATTATTTCGAATTATTTTAAATAACAGGCTTCGCTCGTCAGGCGACATGATGTAGAGCGTGCCTCCGTCTGCGTTAGTGAAATTCATAGCCTCTGACACAATCATTTCAAGCAGGATGTCAATGTTTTTCTCAGCCGAGAGGGCGATTCCAATTTGAAGGAGCCTTCTTTTAAGCCTCGTCTGCAAGTCAACATAACCCACCATTCTTGAGATTAGAGCCTCATGGTTGGCGTCTAACGATGTACCGCCACCGCATTGCTCTTTAAGATAGCTTATTATACACTTGAGTATGGTATTAAAATCATCCAACTCCTCGGCCTTATCACAATCTACGAGAAAAGGGTTTAATGGCTTATAATACTCCTTCGATGATTTTGAGCTTATGATTGCCGACATTTCCCACCTCCATCAGTAAACCGCCCGATTGAATATCGCACTGCTCCAGGCGCTTCCTAAAGCCCTCTATTAAGACAGGCTGACTAATTATTACATGAATGAAATTATGAATCAATCGGTAGAAGGCTATTATATATATAGGAAGATGGAGAATACGTATAGGGAATTTACCTATATTGCCGACAGGCCGCAGCCGTGGAAGAGTGCCTCTACTCGTCCTGGCAACCTCACTACGATAGGAATGTCTCACTCCACAACATTTTTATCTGAACTTTCTTACCAAGGAATAGTGAATTTACCCTTAGTCCGTCATTCCGGCTTGTCCGGAATCGTGTTTGGCTTGAGGACGTGCAGATACCGATTCCGGACAAGCCGGAATGACGACAATGAAGGCCGGGTTGAGACAATTTGTTGTCGCGGAGTGAGGGAAATCTTCTTAATTCTGGTTTGCCCTGCTACTCGTCCTGGCCGATGAGGTTGTGTTTGACGGCATATCGTATAATGTCGGCATTATTATTAAATTTCATCTTGATCAGTATATTGTTTCTGTACGTATTAACGGTTTTCACGCTCAGGCAAAGGCTCTCGGCAATTTCTTTCGGGGCTGACCCGGAGGCCATCATGAGCATGACCTGAAACTCTCTGGCCGCCAATGCCTCATGCGGCAGCTTATTGGCACTATCATCAACTCCATCGGCAAGTTTCTCAGCCAGGGTTTCGGTTATATACCTTCCCCGTGCAATTATCTTCTTTACCGCCTTTATGAGTTCCTCAGGCAGGGCCTTCTTTGTCAAATATCCGGACGCGCCAAGTTTTAAGGCCATCAGGGCATACTGTTCCTCTGGATGCATGCTCAGCATAAGTACAGGTAGTTTAGGATATTTCACCCGTATCTTCTCCAGCACCCTAAGGCCGCTCTCATCAGGCAGGGTAATGTCTAAAATAACGATGTCGGGGGTTATTTCATTTAACGTCTCCAGTGCCTGCCTGGCGTTTTGCGCCTCCGCTATTACAGACATCTTAGGGTCGCCTGAGAGGATTTGAATAATTCCCGACCTTACAATGGGATGGTCGTCAACCAGAAAAATCTTGATCATAATGCCTTTACCTCATCCTTTTTCACCGGAATAGACACTGTAATCTTAGTCCCGGTACCGGCGGCCCCTTTATTGACATCCAGCGTTCCTCCAAGCAGCGAAACACGCTCTTTCATCCCTATCATTCCCAATGACTTATAATCAAACATCTTAGATTCGTCTATCCCCTTGCCGTTGTCCTCCACTTCCATGATAATCGCTCCCCCTTCGTCATATACTTTTATTCTGACCTTCTCGGCGTTTGCGTGGCGGATTACATTAGTTACCGATTCCTGAAAAACACGATATAAAGCAGTAGCGTATTCTTTATTGAGTTCTTCGAAATATGATCTGTTTTTAATATCGGCAGCGTCAAACTCAAACGCGGTGCCCGTCCGTTTATGGAGTTCGTTAATGTGCCACTCTA
>JADFYL010000128.1 GCA_015233045.1 Nitrospirota bacterium
CGGAGATAACACAGGAGTACAAGGGGCAGTATAACGTAATCAAAGGCAACCTGAATGTACTGATCGCGGCAGAGACAAATGTCACCGAGATCGCCCAACAGATAGCACGCGGTAATTTAATTGTAACGGCTAAGGAACGCTCGGCTGAAGACGAGTTGATGAGGGCGCTGTCTACGATGATAACAAAATTAACCGAGATTGTGTCTAACGTAATGGCAGCGGCAGAGAATGTGGCCTCTGGCAGTACAGAATTAAGCGCAAGCTCGCAACAGCTTTCAGAGGGTGCGTCAGAACAGGCCGCGTCTGCCGAGGAGACCTCATCTTCGATGGAACAGATGACGGCCAACATAAGACAAAACTCTGACAACGCCATGCAGACAGAGAAAATTGCCCAAAACGCATCAGAAAACGCTCGGCAAAGTGGCAAAGCGGTAACGGAAACAGTGGCTGCCATGAAGGAAATAGCCGGTAAGATTGCCATTATCGAGGAGATCGCAAGACAGACGAATCTCCTGGCCCTTAACGCCGCAATAGAGGCAGCTCGCGCCGGTGAACACGGCAAGGGGTTTGCCGTAGTGGCCTCAGAGGTAAGAAAACTGGCGGAACGCAGCCAGATGGCAGCCGGAGAGATAACCGGCCTTGCCACTTCGAGTGTTGAGGTAGCGGAGAAGGCCGGCCAGATGCTCACAATAATGCTTCCTGAAATCCAGAAAACGGCAGGACTTGTTCAGGAAATTAACGCCTCAAGCAAGGAACAAAACGTCGGAGCGGAACAGATAAATAAGGCTATACAGCAGCTTGATAAGGTGATTCAACAAAACGCGGCGGCCTCAGAGGAGATGGCCTCTACGTCTGAGGAGCTTTCGTCTCAGGCGGAACAGTTACAAGATATAATCTCGTTTTTCAGTATAGAAAACAGCGGCAGACCAAAGCAGGTTCGCCAAGTGAGCCACGGTGACCCCAAAAAGGCCAAAAAGTTTCAGATAGCCCATCAGGCTGCCAAGCCTAAGGACGTTCCAAGCGATAGAAAAGGCGGTGGCAGAACCATAGTTTTAGCTGAGGCCGCAGATGATACCGATAGGGACTTCGACAAATACTGAGAATAGATACCGTGACAGCCCCTTGCTCAAGGCCGGGGGCTGTACAAAAGTTGCATATGGAGGTACAATGGCCGCGTTAACAGAAATAGAGTCAACGCAATACCTTTCGTTCAAGCTTGATACAGAGGTTTTTGCGATAGAAATATCCAAAGTTCGGGAGGTCCTTGAGTTTGTGTCTGTGACGAAGGTGCCTCAGACGCCCGCATACATGAGGGGAGTTATAAACATCAGAGGCAGCGTGATTCCGGTTGTGGATTTAAAATATAAGTTTGGTATGGATGTAACGCAAAAGACGATAAACACATGCGTTATTATCGTGGAAGTAAAAGTAAACGGAGACAACACGGTAATAGGGGCGTTGACGGATTCTGTTTCTGAGGTGTTTGAGTTGGACTCTAAGAATATTGAGCCGGCCCCAAGTATAGGAAGTCAAATGAACGTAGAGTTTATAAAGGGAATGGGGAAACGAGACGGCGCGTTTATAATAATTCTGGATATAGATCGCGTGTTTTCCAGGTCGGAGGTGGAAGAGTTGTCAGGTGCCGCGAAGTCTGAAGATGGGTTTTTGGGGATGCAAAACTGAACAGTGTACCAGCATATTCCCCTAATGATGGACGGGATGTGAAAGGGAGAGATTCACACACTCCCGTCTGTCATCTTGCTGACGTACGCCGCCAGTTGCGCCGTTACCCCGTTAATCTCACTATTCCGCGGCAAATATTCAGAGATTCTGGCTATATAGTCACGGCCTTTTATCAAACTGAAGCTCTTTTCATAGTTTATATCGAATATCCAAGTCAGAAGGAGTATTTTATAGTCGTTTACACTCCTTACGTCCTTTAAATTGCCCATTCTCTTGTTGTAAATACATTTAATCAACCCGTCTGACCAACCATCCGTGTCGGGAAACCCAAGCGTGGCGGCGGAGGCCCGTTGCTCCGGCGGCAAGGAGAATAGCCCTATGAAGACATCCCATATGTCGAGCTTGTCGGCGTCGCGTATCATTTTCAGAAAATTAACCGTCTCAGCATCCTGATTGGCCGGGATTTTATAGGCATTGTGGTATTTGACCGACTGGATTATCAGTTTTTGTTCATCAACGGGCAATCTCATCAAGACCTGTTCCCTTATCAGTGTCTCTGCGCCGAGCAGTCCATGATTTACGGAGACGGCGTCTCTGAATGTCTTGTATTTGGCATATTGTGGAAACCGCCCCGTGTCGTGAAAGAGGGCAATCGCCTCGGCAAGCAGAATATCGTTAGGGTTGTTAAAGTGCGCACGTGCGATTTCCACCATGTTGGCGCATACATCTTTTGTGTGCCTTTCCTTTAACGCAATGTTTCTTTGGTCATTGATGTCGTCATAGTGATAGCCCACGCAGAAATCTGAAAACCAGTTTCTAAAATATATTAAGTCCTCTTCTGTCATTTATAACTCCTTTATTGCCGGTGTTTGATAGATCGGGGAGATATTACCGGTATCAACCGGCAACGCCCCCTGTGCTTCAACCTCCCCGCAGGGCAAACGCATTAGAAATTGCCTCCCTTATTTTTGTCATTCCGGCTTGTCCGGAATCTGTCCTTATGCCTCAGAATATGTACAATCATTATGAAACTCCCACTAATAGGGAAGATTCCGGACAAGCCGGAATGACAGCAACAGCACCGGAATGACGGAAAGGAACAAAGCCGGAATGATTGCATAGGTATCTTCTGCTTTATTTTTCAAATGCGTTTGCCCTGAACCTCCCCGCCCTTGACAACCTCGTCCGGTTTTGGTATAGTAGCAGTAGAAGCGTTGCTCTGGCTCAATCGCTTAGCGTTAACGTCCTGGGTGTCAGTAGGCGTTATAGCATGTAGGGAGTTAGACGGCTCAGGTCTAACGAGAGGTGGTGCGACCCTCTCCCAGAGCAATGTTCTATTCTTAGCATAATCCTTTCTGAACATCCCCGCCGTTACTACGTTGTAAAAATCACCATCTTTGCCAGGTTTTAATTCTATTATTGCTACCCTATCTCTCCCATTTTTCTTTATGAGCATTAGCCTGCTACCTATATTTTCCCTGATTTCATCAAAATTGTTGGCTACGTCTTGTATGAAATCGTCAGTTCCGCAATAGCCTGCTTCCTTTATTCCTTTAAGACGTTTGCCGTTGTCAGAGATATCTATGTGATGTTTACCATATTTATCAGTCCCCTCCTGCAATTTAATCGGCGCGGCCTGTCTGCCAATCTTCTCTCCAACCTCATGGGTAATATGCCCAAAATCAACCGAGCCGTCTTTTGTTTTAACAAAATCAGTTTCCTTCAGCCGTGCTCCAGCGGCTTGCGGCTGCCGTGCCAGCGGATTAATCCCCACTACCCCTGACCGTTTTGACATATCGTGTGTCTGAGTCAATATATATCCCGATATCTCTCATTCTCAGTATTCTATGCCTTCTCTGGCCTTTATCCCCTTGTGGTAGTAGTGTTTTATCTCCCTTAGCTCAGTGACGAGGTCGGCGGCGGCAATTATATCTTCGGGCGCGCCCCTGCCGGTTAAAATCAATTCGACGCATTCAGGCCGGTCTTTGATAAGTTGCACAATTTCCTCTGACAGAAGGAGGCCAAGGCTTACGGCGACATTTATCTCGTCAAGGACAACGATATCATACGAATTGGAAAGCATCGCCCCCTTCGCTTCAAGCAAACCCGCTTGTGCAGCCATTATGTCGTCTTGTGATGGTGTCCCGCGAATAAATCCCCTGCCAAAACGCCTCAGGCAAAAATGACCTCCAAGGGACGCAAGTGCGGCAAACTCGGACGATTCCCTCGTCTTGATGAACTGCGCAAAAAACACCCGCAGACCGGCACCTACCGCCCTTACCGAAAGCCCCACGGCCGCGGTCGTCTTGCCCTTGCCATCTCCGGTATATACCTGTACGCAGCCCCGCAACAACATGTCAGTAGTCAAGGGCCGGAAGGGCTGTAAATAATATAAAGGCGAAGAGCATCAACCCTATTGCGACAGCCGCCCTTATCCTCCCACTCCTTTGGCCAGTGTCAATAAATGGGATCATCACTAAGGTAACGATAAAGATAACGGGAAGCACTACCGCCCCTATAACGGCAAAATTGCCGGGGAAATATTTCAGTATCTCAAAAAACCAAAGGAAAAACCACTCCGGCCTCGGCCTGAAGGCCGCGGAGAAACTTATCCGCCGCCCCATCTCCTTCGGAAACGCCATAGCAAGGGTAACCGTTGCCATGGCAACGGCGAGGACGACAAGCAGTATCTCAACTAAATAGTCGGGATAAAATCTTTTTTCCTTTTCCATGTTATGCACCAGCCGTATTTCCTAAGGTAAATATTATAACCTACTCTTGACAATTTTATCTCATAATTGTTATAAATCAGTGTTCGTCAGAAGACAGTGGAGTCAGGAGAATAAATAAAATCAACTGAGAGGTGTATTTATGGCAAAGATAGGGGTTTTTTTAAGCCAGCACAGAAACTCAAACGATACCCTTGACAGGCTTAGCAAGGGTTCGTTTGACGTGGTACTGGTACAAAACGGGGTTTACTGTGCGGCAATCAAAGAAAACGGGCAGAGTTCACCGGTTCTTGGCAGGGGAACGAAGGTATATGCGATGTCGGAGGACCTTGTGTCGCGCGGCATTGAGCCTTCACAAGTCGCCTCAAACGTGACGGTGGTGAATTTTGACGGGCTTGTTGACCTTATTTTTAACGAATTTACAAAAACAATCTGGCTATAGGAGGATTATGAAATGGGCAAATTAACCATCGGTTGCTTCTCTTCGCTTGTCGGGTCAATGACGCTGGACTTTGCGGTGAAACTGGCCGAGGCGGCGAGAAAAAAAGGCCACGATGTAGATGTATGGCTTTCAGGAAACGGTACGATGCTGGCCAAGAAAGGGCAGCGTTCCTTCAAAGACTACTCGGCGCTGGAAAAGACTATCACTGAGCTGATTGCCGACGGCTCAAATGTTGTCGCGTGTGAGGCCTGTGCTGAGGCGCGTGGTATTCACAAGGAAGACTTGATAAGTGGACTTGGCATAAAGAGCGCGGACTGGTATCTTGCCAGTTGTTTCTCCGCCGACAGGGTTGTTCACATAGGAGGTGAGTAATGATAAAGAAAATAGCCTTTGTAGTGGATAAAATGCCGTATAAATCTGAGTCGTCGCGCCTGACCTTAACTCACGCCATAGCGAGTCAGACGGTGGAGATTCACCTTGATGACGGTGATAATGTCGAACCTGTGCTGGCATTCATCGGCGAGGGCGTACTGAATTGTCTGAAAAACCAGAAGGCCTCTGAGGTCTATGGTGTGACAACACTGGAGTCTCATATCAAAAATGCCTTACTGACGGACATAAAGCTGCTTATCTGTGAAGAGGACGTAAAGAAGTACGGCCTGACAGAGGACCAGATAATCATGGACGCCGAGGACATAGGCGCGGATATTACAAGCGAGTTGGTGCCGTTTTCAGAGATAATGAGCGCGATGGAATTGGCAGACCATATCGTATATTCTTAATAACGAAACAAACACCTAACGTCATGATAAGGAGAAATTAATGGTTGAACTAAGGTCTCAGGAACCAACGGAAGTTTTAGATGTACTGGGGAGGGTGTGCCCGTATCCTCTTGTGTTAACAAAGAAGAAACTTCAGAAGATGGACAATGGTACGCTGTTGAAGGTACTGTGTGACGCGCCTGCGTCAGCCGAGGATTCCATCCCTAAATATGCACAAAAAGAGGGTTTTGGCTTCGATTCAGTCAAGATGGAAGACAAGGGACAATGGGAGCTGTACATAAAAAAGAGCTGAGCCAGCTTTAATACCATACTTTTAGTAAAACAAAACGGGAATGCGGTGTGCCTCCGCGGTGGTGCTGCCTTGTGCCTTCCCGTTTTTGTTCGTTCTCATAGCTCCTGCTATATGAATCATCAGGCCATCGAAGCAAAAATGTGGCAAGTCTAATACCCGATAGAAAAATATACGTCAGTAGTGTATACTATCACCTTGCGAATGTTAGATTATTACAGATTGCGAATATTGATTGGCCGGTGTCTTATGTATCTTCTGAATCTGCGTGATGAGGCGGCGTTTTTCATTACAGTGGGGCTTGACGGGTGACGATTACCCTGTTAGCGCCGACGTCTCCTGACATATCGGCCTTTGGTGTTCGCGCCCTGTTTGCGTATCTCAAACGGCACGGCAAGGATGTCAGGCTTATCTTCCTGCCCGG
>JADFYL010000129.1:0-554 GCA_015233045.1 Nitrospirota bacterium
GTGCAAAATAAAGTGGTTGAGCGGGTGGTTTTTGTAGAATTAGTCTAAAAGCGCCGGTGATAATATCGGCCCTACACCACCCGCCGAATCTGCCCTAATGGCGTTACGGCTGCTTCCGGATTCCATTGTACGTGGGCTTTTCCTCCATATGTATCTACTCTTACCTCATAGTTTTCTTCAATTCTCCTGTATTTTGCCCTTCTCCCACTGGGTGAGTTCTCCGTCTTCTCTTTTTTGCCATAACTCCTTTTCTTATATATTATTTTTTCCATTTATCATAATTCAACCGCTTTTTCCAGGGTAATGAGTATATAAGGTCGAAAAGGATTGAGCAAGGCTTAACTTTACGGGTGCTCAGCGAAAAAAGCGGTGTATCTCATAGTTATTTATTTAAACTTGAAAAAGGTAACTGTGATGTATCGTTTAGAAATCTACTAAAAATACTTAACGGACTCGAAACTCCGATCTCTGATTTCCTGAACGTGATAGGATATTTCCCGCCGGCGTATATAAAAGAAAACGATGGTTTGGTGGCGGGGGGTGGATTTGAACCA
>JADFYL010000129.1:564-6128 GCA_015233045.1 Nitrospirota bacterium
TCGGGTTATGAGCCCGACGAGCTACCGAGCTGCTCCACCCCGCGTTACGCACTGACACTGGCCTCGTTTAGGTTCGACCCTATCTCCGCCCAGGTCCGACCTTGGCTGAGCTCAAGTCCGACCTTCGCCAGCACCCAATGGCTATAGTAACAAAAAGGTTTTGTTAATGTCAAATCATTAAATTATTATTTTGGATTTATTTTTATAATATATATTCCCGGCGGCGTTTTGCCGCACTTTACGCCCGCCACCGCCTCCAATGCCCTGATAGCCGCCCTATCATCTGAAAGCGGCCACAGCTCTGACAGAGACAGCTCAAGGCCCCCCCTACGTTTCAAGGCCGCCGCTGCCGGGCCATATCCGCGACCCCCGTTATCTTCAATTCTAAAAAAACGCCCAACTATGATTACACTATTTCAACGCGCGCAAGGTAGTCGGCAAGCTCCTCTATGAGAATCTTCATCTTAGCGGAGTCTTTGAGGTTGGCCGCGGTTTCTATGGCCTCACCCATTTCCTTGAATGTTGTAAGTCCAATCGCGGCGGCAGCTTTTTTTATCATACCGCCTGTCATCTTAACGGATGGATAATCTCCTTTGCCTATCTCTTCCTTCATCTCAGCAACATCTCTGTTACGGCTGTTTAGAAATTTTGCAACTCTGTCCTTGTACTGCGGCTCTACGGTAACGGTAATCTTACTGTTGTCTTTTTCTGACATGGCGCGCTCACCTCTGCTATTTAGTATTTTACAAGTCCACTGACTCGCAGGGACACGAAACCCCTATGCGGTAGTATACACCTTTTTTATATGTCTATGCAACCGATAGGGCAATCTTGCAATCTTTGCATTCCAGTCAGTTGACATACGCCGCCGATTAGTTTTAAATTGGGGTAGATTGTTGCGTTAGCAGCGGAAATGCCAGTCGTCTGCCTCCGCCATTTAAGGGGGGGTACCTTATATTATGAGAGCTGTACTATGCGTTTGTATTTAAAGGCCGGTGATAAGGTAACTCACCTTCACTCTACGGCGTGGGGAGTGGGCGAGGTTGTCGAAGAAAGGCACTCCGTCCTTGCCGATGGGTTTTGTTTTGTCAGGATAAGTTTTGAAGACGGACAGGACAGGTCATTTATCAACGACCTTGATCATCAGTGTTGCTGCTATTACACTGGTATTCGTGTGCTATACTAAGACATGAGTGGTGGCTCTTCGTTAAGTTTTTCGTCGTTAGAGACCCCGATTGGATGGATTTATGTTGTCTCAGACGGGGTTTTTGTGACTGAAATAGCGTTTGAGAGGCCGCCATATCCAGAGGGACAGGCAGGGGGCGCAGTGGCCAGACAGCTTAAAGAGTACTTTGACGGTGAGAGGTTTGTCTTTGATATCGGGATAAATTATGGCAGGTTTTCCATGTTTTATTCGGTTGTATATAAGGCCCTAAGAGAAATACCGTACGGCGTTACATGTTCATACAAGGAACTCGCCGAAAGGGCGGGCAGCCCCTCTGCTGCCCGGGCAGTAGGACAGGCAATGAGCCATAACCCCATACCAATTATCCTGCCCTGCCACAGGGTAATTGCCTCAGACGGCTCACTAGGCGGCTATTCGGGTGGTGTGGCTATCAAGGAGAAACTCCTCGCCCTTGAAAAACAATATGTAAATGCCCGGAAGGATACAGAGATATGGACGCGGAATCACTAAGGAATTTTATTGAAAATTTCGTGGGTAGGCCGGTAGCCCTTACGCTCACGAATAACTCTACAAGCATGTTATCACTAAGACATGGCCCTAGGGGGGATATATACATCCGCATACACCGCATGTTTTTGGATGCCGGGGCCGCGGTCATCAAAGAGATCGCTGATTTTGTTATCAATCGGGGAAAAAGAACCCCCCTGATTCGCGAGTTTATCAGAAATAACCATAGCAGCCCTGAAAAACCTGCACGGAGACAACCCGCCATCACCCACGATGGGAAATATCACAATCTCAAACTCATTTACGATTGTCTAAACGAAGAGTATTTTAACGGACGCCTCGCCCTTGACATTACATGGGGCAGGAGGCAGACGAAAACCGTTTATCGAATAAGACGCCTTGGGAGCTGCAACAGCGCCAGCAACCTGATAACAATACACAGGGACCTTGATAAGTCCACTGTGCCGCGATATTTTGTGGAATACGTGGTATATCATGAAATGCTGCACGCGGCTCTCGGTATAAAGCTGAAAAATGGAAGACGCTCCATCCACGGCAGGGATTTTAAACTCAGGGAAAGGCTGTTCAGGGATTTCGACAGGGCGGTAAACTTCCTGAAACACAAGCTCTGATACCAAAGCCGCCAACGAGGGGATAATCCCCCGTCTTGTCGGCGGCAGCCCAAAATTAATATATAAAACGCGTGCAAAATTACTGGTGAGGGGGGCCCCCTTCGTCTTTAATCCTTGCCTTGCGCGTGGAGGCTGTTTCTGACACAGGCTTCATGGAACATTTCAAGAAAAAACACTGACTTGCCTTGTATAGCGCTTCACTATCAGCATAAATCCAGCTTGATTATTAACTCACTTAACTACATATGCAATTATTGTTATTTTTTTATTTTTATTTTTCATTTTTTGTGAAAATACAGTATAATGGAAATCCGAAGCGCTGGCAATAGAAGTTGCCCCGCGAGGCGTGGCAGTCATTATGGATTATTATATAAGGAGATGATTTTATGAAATACACCAATGGAGCGATGTTTCATTTCGATAATGGCCTTTCGCACCCCTTTAAAGCAGTTGATACAAATACCATGTATATGCCTGCTTCAAACCATAATAGGGGCGGAGGACTTACTTTAGCCGAGGAACAGAGGAGGTACAACGAGCATCTCTACCAGCATAGGCCGCTGATTGGCGATATCACACTTTCCGAACCCCCAGAGGCATATATGAAGAAATTAATCACTAATAATAAGGAAATGATCAAAGTCATGGCTAAGATAAAACAGGTTGCGGCAACTGATTTCACCGTTATCATACAAGGCGAAACCGGAACCGGCAAGACCATGATAGCACGCATGCTTCATGCACAGAGCAGAAGGTCGCCCAAACCCTTCGTCCACGTAGATATTAACGCCATCCCGGAGTCTTTGATAGAAACCGAGCTATTCGGCCACGAAAAGGGTTCCTTTACCGGGGCATATAGAAAAAAACAGGGGTTTTTTGAGGCCGCTCACGATGGCACTATCTTCATAGACGACCTGCAGAACATGTCTTATTGGATACAGGGGAAGATTTTGAGCGTCATCGAAGAGAAGAAGCTCTACTGCGTAGGCTCCTCAGCCCCCGTACACATCAACGTGCGCATAATTGCCGCCACTAACAACGATATAAGGAGAAGCCTGAAAGAAAAGAGGATTCGCGAAGACCTGTTCTACCGACTTGGGGAGTTTTTTGTCAACCTTCCGGCGCTTAGAGAAAGGGTGGATGATATACCGCTTTTGTTTAGGTCGTTTGTTGATAGCGCGTGTGCCGAACTTGGCCGCCCTAAACTGAAATACGCCGATTCTGTTATCAAGACCCTGACAAAACACGCATGGCCCGGCAATGTAAGGGAGTTAAAATATGTCGCCAGGCGGGCAGTCCTGTTTTGTGAGTCCGACACGATAGGAGATAAAAACATAGAGATAATCTCGCCGCACGAGGTCGGCGTTGTGGAAAGCGATTTGAATCTGCCCCTGAAGGAGATTACAGGGCGTTTGGTCAGAGAAGTCGAAACCAATGCCATCAGAAATGCCCTTGATAAGACCGGAGGCAACAAGAAAAAGGCCTCGGCACTTCTAAAGGTGGACTATAAAACGCTTATCAATAAAATAAAAGAATACGAAATCGAAAAAAGATAAAAAATCAACGCCACCACCTGTGTGTGCGCCCAAGCGCGTCGCCTGCCCGAGACAGCGCCGCTATCTGCAATAATAGCCGCCAAAGGCACATGCCTTACACAAGTCTGTACCGTCCTTGTTGACATGCCTCATGTCCTGGACGTAATCGCCGCATCGTGCGCACCTGACGCGCTTTACAGGGCGCCCCGGCATGTCTTCGGGCGGGACGTTTACGGTGACAGGCATCGTATAAAACAACTCCTCGCCGACCATCTGTTTATAGGCCATAAGCTGTGCCTCGTACGGGTTTGCTATATCAGGGAAATAGTGTTGTGCCTTATCGCGTGAGTCCTCACGGGCAACAACACGCACTGCCACCTTTGTTTTTAAGTTCAAAAAAGTGGCCGCCATTATGCCGTAGTCCATGAACTTCATAGACCTGTGGCCAAGGGAGCAGCCCGTTACGGACTGAATCGCGTCCGTGGCGCAGCGGTCTATCTCGACATACACGAGGATGTCTTTTCTGTCGCTGCCCCTGGGGTCAAAGATTCCCACCGAACTAAGCCCTAAGATAGACATCTTAACACCGAGCACCTGCCCGGCGCAGAGATGCCCGTGTATTTTAACCGATTCGCCAAGCAGCCTCTCAAAGTCAAATACCATGCCTTGCGTGCCTCCAGTTCGTTAATCGCCTTGATTATGAGTAAACGGATGTGCGCCTGTCAAGCTGCCAGGGCAAACCGTTGCGCTGACGGCAAAACGGCCCGGCAGTCAAAAGTGTTGCATATTAGACACACAACTATTGCAACATTGCAACGACGCCGATTCGTCAAACCCATGGCAGAACTTTTACATCTATCGCAGAACTGCCTATATTGATTGAGTATTTCTGTTTGAGGCTATGCTTAGGCATGATTATTGCTAACTATGGGAGCTGCAAGGTCGGTGTCTTGCTTCGGCTGCAACAATACGGCTGAGTTTCGGTTTGGGTGATGCGGTTTTTGCTTTGGGTGGGTATTCGGGTTGGATAAACTTTATTAAGTTGCAATGCGGGTTTTTTTGCGCTCGTTCTCTATTGTCAGGGGGTAACAAGATGCTGAAAAAAGGGATCTTTAATAATAGATGTTATGTGTTGCCGCTTATAATCGCGGTCTTCGCGTTTTCAACCGGAACACACTACATGGGGCTAGCAGAGGATTTGAAGGCTCAAAACGATCAGTTGGCCCGGCAAATCAGACACCTGGAAGAGAAGTTCATATCCGACAATGAGAGGTCATTGTCTGAGCTGCAGAAGGACGAGTTTGAGGTTACGGCATATGAACCTTCGGGCAAGAGCTGCGGCAAGTGGGCGAAATTCGGCATTACGAAGTCTGGCACCTCTCCCAACAGATTAAGGACAGTGGCGGTAGACCCTGACGTTATTCCCATCGGTTCACTCGTCTACATTGAGGGCATAGGATGGCGGGTAGCTGAGGACACAGGAAGCCGCGTTAAGGGTAAGATTATTGACCTGTTTTGTGAGACTGTCAAAGAGGCGAGGGAATTCGGAAGGCAGAAAAAGACGGTTTACTACAATAAGGCATAGCTTTCCCCATCTATTTGACAATTCCACATGGAACAGTGTAACATCTACCCAATGCGCCCATGGTTC
The DNA here is from genome assembly GCA_015233045.1 of Nitrospirota bacterium. Taxonomy (GTDB): domain Bacteria; phylum Nitrospirota; class Thermodesulfovibrionia; order Thermodesulfovibrionales; family Magnetobacteriaceae; genus Magnetominusculus. Next base: position 6,076 of record JADFYL010000129.1, read on the forward strand.
AATTGGATAGAGCGTCGGACTACGGATCCGAAGGTTGGGGGTTCAACTCCTCC
>JADFYL010000130.1 GCA_015233045.1 Nitrospirota bacterium
AGTGCCGATGTGCATCTCGTAAATGACAAGCTCATTCCATGAGGCTATTTGGAAGTCATCACTACCCCAATCAAATGCCTTCGTGTCGTAGATAACGCCGTTACCCACTGAATTCGTCACTTTTCTGGCATAAGGGTCTATGCGGGACATCGGAGCAAGATTCCAATCAGCAGGGGCGTGAATCATGTATTTGTACTCATCGCCGACCTTCGCGCCCGGCACCTCAGTTGACCATTTACCGTCAGGCTCACTCATCATAGGCGTTGAGGTTTCATTCCAGCCATTGAAGCTGCCGGTTACATAAACCTTTTCCGCATGGGGAGCCCATACGCGAAATGTTACCCCTTTTGCATTAGGGATGGCGCCCATACCGGACTTATTTGCAACAGTGGCAGGTTTCTTTGCCATAGTTTTCTTCACCATGTTCTTTCTCCAATCTTTTAGGTTTTATAAAACCTCAGGCACTTTGTAAAACATGAGGCGCATTGAATATTCGTTAAGTCAGACAGTCAACTAAGACCATCTACTCAAGTGTAGCAATAAGGTGATATATGTGTCAATATTGACAGAAGTTCACCATGTAAACGCCGATTGCCGCGATTTATAGTTGAATCTCAAGCCAGTGATGTCATCGTTGGTGTGGGTTCTATATTGTATGAACGAACCTCTGGGCGCGCTACCTGTTTGGTGCCCCCCTGAAGGTATAGGCTGTCTAAGGGATTGCAAAATATTGCTTGACAAAAATTTATTATGTTTGAGAGAATATGTACTATAGTTATAATTCAGATCGGGAGGATTGAATCATAAGAGTTTTGAAAATGAGAAGAGGTGTGGCCACGGTTTTATTCTTAGCAGTCCTTTGCCTTGGCTTAGTATCGGTAGCAGGGATGGCCGTTGCTGAGACCACTTATACCCTTAGTGTAGCCAAATCGGGAGGAGACAGTTCATGTTTAGTACAAGAATACCCAATAATCTATTGGATAAATTGTGGTGACAACTGTACTGGTAGATATTCCCCAGACACATCAGTAACGGTTCGGGCATTAGCACACTACCCGCTTTATACTTTTTCAAGCTGGAGTGGGTGCGATTCATGGATAAGCGGGAGTGATTCATGCACTGTTAAAATGAACTCGAACAGGCAGGTAACGGCGACGTTTAAAAAAATATCTTCTGATCCTATCCTGACAGTAACCAAAACTGGTGAAGGTACGGTAACAAGTTCACCTTCCGGGATAACCTGTGGTTCTACGTGTTCCGCGCAATATTCCACCAGCACGTTTGTAACGCTTACGACGACTCCTTCCACAGGTTATGGTTTTTCAAGCTGGAGTGGGTGTGACACGTTGTCATCAGACGGTTCACAATGTAATGTTTACATGTCGGCGGATAAGACTGTGACGGCTACGTTTACACAAATATCTTATACCCTGACTGTAAACAAAACGGGAGGGGGCACTGTGGCAAGCTCACCGTCTGGCATATATTGTGGTTCCGCGTGTTCTGCCAACTATAACTACGGCACCTCTGTCATACTTGTCCCTGATAATAGTTCCTCATCATGGCGAGGATGTGACGCGATATCTGTTACTAATCTTTGTACGGTTGCAATGACATCTAACAGGTATGTAAATGTGTCATTCGGGTCATTGTCAATTAACGCGGCCAAAGGGTCTATTTATAAAATATATAAGGATTATGCTAGCTGGTTTGGGACAAGATACGGTGGTGTAACCGCTGTAACGGTGTCAAGCGGCACATATTACCTCCAATGGTTTACAAACGGCACAGCCCTTGTGGCATGGACAGATGGTAATATGTACTTGTATGACGCGGGTAATTGGTTCCCTATTGGAATAAATTGGACAACGACCAGCGATGCGGATAAAGCAGACGCGATCATTGACGAGACGTATAATCAGGGTGCCTCGTGGTTTTTGGCTAAATCTGGAGATATGACAACAGCACTAAATGCAGATGGCAGCATATCGTATTATTACCAAAAATGTACGAACGGCGCCTATATTATCGCCTCTTCAGATGGAAATATGTATGTTTATATTGATGGGATGTTCGCCACCCCAGTGGATACTCGTTGGAATTAAATAAAAGACATAAATTCAGCGGCAAGCTTTTTTTTGCAACCAGAGCAGATTTATCTTGACAAGCAATTTTTTGTTGTGGTAGTGTTACCTGTTCGCCGTACCTGAGCGAACGAATCCGGGCTGGTATGAGAGGAGATATTGGTTATGCCGTTGGCTGTTTGTGTTGAAGATGAGGCGTTCGGGGCTGTGTGGTTATGGTAGAGTTTAGCGGCCTTTGGTTTTCTGTCCTCGTTATCAACTTTTTAGTCCTGCTTGTGTTATTGAACTCACTCCTGTTTAAGCCCCTGCTTGGGATGATTAAGGAGCGGCAGAAGATCAGAAACGACTCCCTAAACGAGGCCAAATCACTCACCGATAAAAAAGAAAAGGCCCTCCAGCAGCTTAAGAGCGAACTGGCGGCGGCACAGGTAAAGGCAAAAGAGATATACACAAAAATAAGACAGGAAGGCCTTGACACACAACACGCCCTTGTAGCCAGGAGCCATGAAGAGGCCATGAAGAGGCTCAACGGCGCCCTCGCGGAGATTTCCAAAGAAGTGGAAAAGACAACCGCCGCCCTGAAGGGCGATATAGAAGGATATGCTGATGAGATTGTCGGGAAACTTACACATGGGTATGTCAAAAACAACTAGAGCGTTTATAATCGCGGCAGTGGCGGTAGTCCTTGTGGCGGCGGCCGTGGTGTTTACGGGGGTATTTCCGGCAGGGCTGGCCTATGCCTCAGAGGCCGCGGAGACCTCAGCGGAGGGCGCTCAGCACGGGTCGCACTTGAAGGAGTGGTTCTGGCTTGTCGTGAATTTCCTTATTTTAGTCGGGGTCTTGGGTTTTTTCCTAAAAAAACCGATCATTGAGTATTTTAAACAAAGGACAGAGTTGCTTGAGAATGCCCTGAACGAGGCGCGCGAGGCCAAAACACTTGCTGAGAGGGCACTCAGTGAGATAGAGCAGCAGTTGAAGCTCAAAGACGAGGAGATAAAAAAGATAATAGAGGCGGCAACCTCCGCGGCAGAGGCAGACCGCGAGCATCTCATCGCCGAAGGCAAAGAGACCAGCGCCGCCATAGCACGGCTCACAGGGGAAAACATAGACTATGAGCTTAAAAAGGCCAGAGATATGATAAGACAAAAGGCCGCGGAGGCGGCCGTAGAGCTGGCGGCAGACAAAATCAGGAAGTCTATGAACGACGACATAGCTGGTAAGCTCATAGGTGATTCAATCGTAAAAATAGGCCAAAAAATGGATGCGATAAATTGAAAATCAGCGGTAAATCAGCGGTAAGATATGCCAAATCACTATATGCCTCAGTGAGCATTGACAAGCTTGAGGCAGTCATAAACGAATTGACAGCCGTCAATCAACTCGTGTGCGAGAAAAAACATATAACCGGCATATTCATAAACCCGTTTTTTAATGACGAGGATAGAATGAACGCCCTGGGAACTATTGCCGGTGGGCTTGCCCTGCAGGACATGACCAAGAGATTCGTTGCGACACTGATAAAATCACGGGCGATAAAAGGTCTCTCACAGATTATAACGATACTGGCGGCCCTGTATCGGGACGGGATGAAAACGGCCAATGCCGTCGTAGTATCCCCCATAGCGCTTACAGACAAACAGGCGGAGGAGCTGAGACAGGCCCTGAGTGCCCGCCTCAATAGAGACGTAACCATAGACAACATAATAGACCCAACCCTAATAGGCGGACTAATAGCCAAAGTGGGAAATTTGGTCATAGATAACAGTATAAAGGGCCAATTGAGGCTTTTAAAAGAGGCGCTCACAAAGGAGTGAAGCAATGGAAACGAAGGTAGAAATAAAGTCCGAAGAAATATGTGATTTAATCAAAAAGGGCATACACGGTTTCGATGAGAAGATAGACGTAAGCGAAATTGGTACTGTTCTGAGCGTCGGCGATGGAATTGCCAAGATATATGGCCTTGATAATGTAATGTCGGGCGAGCTGCTGGAATTTCCCAACGACGTTGTCGGCATGGCGCTGAACCTTGAGGAGGACGCCGTCGGTGCGGTGCTGTTCGGTGAGTCTGAGCTTATCAGAGAGAAGGATATTGTCAAACGTACCGGAAGGATTATGGAAGTCCCCGTTGGAGATGCCCTGCTTGGCAGGGTAGTAAACGCAATCGGTATGCCGATAGACGGCAAAGGACCGATAGTCACGTCGCACAGCAGAAAGGTTGACATAATCGCCCCCGGCATCGTTGACAGGCAACCGGTAAGCGAACCTCTGCAAACCGGCCTGAAGGCCATAGATAGCATGGTTCCCATAGGCAGGGGACAAAGAGAGCTAATCATCGGCGACCGCCAGACGGGAAAGACCGCCGTCGGTATTGACGCCATAATTAATCAAAAGGGCGGCGATGTGTTTTGCATATACGTAGCCGTAGGACAAAAACTATCAAACGTGGTGCGCGTCGTAAAGACACTTGAAGAGCACGGCGCAATGGCCCATACAATAGTGGTGTGCACGTCGGCCAGTGAACCGGCCCCGCTGCAGTATCTTGCCCCATACACCGGCTGCGCGATGGGAGAGTTTTTCAGGGACTCCGGCAAACACGCCCTCATAGTATATGACGATTTAAGCAAGCAGGCGGTGGCATACAGGCAGTTGTCTCTCCTGCTCAGGCGTCCGCCCGGACGTGAGGCATATCCTGGCGACGTATTTTTCCTTCACTCAAGGTTGCTTGAAAGGGCGTCTAAGATGTCAAAGGAAAAGGGAGGCGGCTCATTGACTGCCCTTCCCATTATCGAGACACAGGCGGGCGACGTCTCCGCATATATACCAACAAATGTTATATCAATAACCGATGGCCAGATATACCTTGAGCCTGATTTGTTTTACGCGGGTATAAGGCCGGCCATAAACGTGGGACTCTCTGTAAGCCGTGTCGGTAGCGCCGCACAGACGAAGGCCATGAAACAGGTCGCCGGTACGCTGCGCTTAAGCCTTGCCCAGTTCAGAGAACTTGCCGCGTTTGCGCAGTTTGGCTCTGATCTGGATAAATCCACATTGGCCATGATCTCACGCGGCAAGCGCATGGTAGAGGTGCTCAAACAGTCACAGTATGTGCCAATGGCGATTGCCGAACAGGTGCTTGTCCTGTTCACAGGAAGCGAGGGATTTCTTGATGACCTGCCAGTTGAAAAGGTGGTGGAGTTTGAGAAGGGGCTGTTGGCGTTTGCAAGGGCTAAAATGGCCAATCTCCTAAAGGAAGTCACTGACAAAAAGGCCCTTGACGATGAGCTGAAGAAAAAACTGGCCGCCGCTGTGAGCGAATATAAGGCCGAGTTTGCCAAAGCGATATAGATGCCGAGCCTGAGAGACATAAGAAACCGTATCACGTCGGTTAATAATACCGGTAAGATAACCAGGGCCATGCAGATGATATCTGCGGCCAAGCTGAAAAAGGCCCAAAACTCTATGCTTGCGGCGCGTCCGTACTCTAATAAAATCTTTGAGATGCTCTCATATATGGCATCGGCCGTTGATAGGGAGGCCTACCCGCTTTTGAATCTGAGGCAGAGAAAGGTTGTAGAGATGATTGTGTTGACCTCGGACAAGGGCCTCTGCGGGGCGTTTAACACAAACGTACTGAAAGAGACAGCGAGGTTGATGAAGGAACTCAAAGGCGAGGGGATTCAATTGTCCATAGTGGCCGTCGGTAAGAAGGCCAGGGACTATTTCCACCGCAACGGGGTGCCTGTCAGAAAGACATACATAGACTTCTATAAAACTGTTAAGTACGAAGACGTAAGGGAAATCGCCACTGAGATAATTGACAGCTACGGCAATGAATCAATAGACGAGCTTATCATAGTGTATAACGAGTTCAAATCGCTGATGCTGCAAACGCCTAAGAGGGCCAGATTGCTGCCTATTGAACCGCAATCCGCCGGAGGCGTGGACGACGGCGTCTTGGATAAATTCATATTTGAGCCTTCAGAGGCCGAAATACTAAACGCCTTATTACCGAAATACGTGG
>JADFYL010000131.1 GCA_015233045.1 Nitrospirota bacterium
CCACCTCAAAAAAAAAGGTGGGGGGGGGCTGGCCTACTATTATGACACAGTCTGTTGTCCGGAATCTGCCTCTACACATTCTCAAGCCAAATAAGATTCCGGACAAGCCGGAATGACGGACTTAAGGGTAAACTCATTATTCCCTATGTGCAATTCCCTATGTGCAAAAGTTCAGGTAGAAATGTCGTGGAGTGAGCATAATTATAGAAAGCATGTTCCCCCTGCTCATCGCAAGTAGCCTTCAATAACGATATCGGTGCCCAAAGTCCGCGCCCTCATATCATACACCTCATAAGGGTTGCTAATACTCCTGAAAGATTTTGACGAGACAGGGCAATAAACACCCTTCCCTCCTATTATCTTTGGCGCTATGAAAAACACCACCTTGTCAACAATCCCGTCCTCAACGGCGTGTCCTGTGAGCGACGCCCCACCCTCTATCATGACCGATGTGATTTTATGTCTTTGCCCTAGCTGCCTCATCAGCCATTTTAAGTCAAGGCGGCCTTCATAGTGGATGAACTCAACACCCTTGCCATATGCCCGTGTGTCAGTTTCTTTAGTAACAATGATAGTGCGCGGCGGGGTTGTCAATATCTCATAATCCAGCGGGGTCTCAAGAGATGGGTCTATGCAGACGCGAATTGGACTTCGCAGCCCCCGCCCACGGGCGGTGAGGCGCGGATTGTCGGCCTTTACCGTGCCGATTGCGGTTAGTACAGCGTCCACGCCGCCACGTATCCTGTGCACATAGCGCCGCGACTTCTCGCACGTAATCCACTTCGATTGCCCGTCGGGGCCGGCCATCTTCCCGTCTAAAGTCATCGCGGCCTTCAGGATTACAAAAGGGGTTTCTGTCGTGATATATTTAATATAGGCCTCGTTGAGCCTCCTCGCCTCATCCTGCAGGATACCAACCTGGGTCTCAATACCAGCATCCCTGAGCTTTTCAATACCCCGTCCACAGACGGCAGGGTTAGGGTCTTCCATGGCGGCAACAACACGTCTTACCTTCGCCCCTATGATGGCCTCCGAGCACGGCGGCGTACGCTTGCCCGTATGGCAGCACGGCTCAAGAGAGACGAACAGTGTCGCCCCCTCCGCCGCCGCCCCCGCCTTTGTTAAGACGAGCGCCTCGGCATGAGGCTCACCCGCCTTTCGATGATAGTCCGCGGCAATAACCCGCCCATCCTTATACAACAACGCCCCAACCATGGGATTGGGACTGGTGCCGCCAACTCCGCGCCTGGCAAGCGCAAGACAACGCCTCATCAGTGCCATATCATCCATCACCCCTGTATTATATATGAAAGGAAGCACAGTTCTCTATGGCCTCAGGCCTCAACCGCAAAAATTTTATGCTGTGACAATAGTCACCATATTTTTTTGCGGATTGTCAAAATTGCCAGTAGATTTTTTAACCCGTCTATGCTATAATGACACAAATTAGACGAGGCTGTAGGGCGATCTAATGCAAGTATGTTGTGGTTTTTGTTACCAGGCTCGGCGGTTTGCGGCTTGATCAGCAGTTTGCGGCTTAATCGGCATTTGACGCTTATTGGGAGGTGATAATCATCGTGGCTTAAGGACGGGTGTAATGGCACAAGAGGTGTGGAGGTCTTATTGTATTGCATATGTATGTAGTTGTCAAACGGGAGGATGAAGCGACTGGAATCTTATTACAGTCACACGCGGCGGTGCCGGATTTGGCGTCAGCCGGGTTTAATAATAACAAGAGAGAGTCAACAACAAAAGGGATTAAAGGAGATAAGATGAAAAAGTACCTTGTATTAGCTCTGATAGTGCTTACGACATTGGCGGTCGGCGTGGCCAGCGCTGAGGACGCGCCTAAACTTTCAGGTGTGGCGTATATTCAGGGGCATGGCGGACACATTGCGGTGCTTGACCTGGCAACCGGAGAGTTAGCCAGATACTCTCACGGCAAACCATCGGACACGCTCCAGCTTTCAGCCGATAAGAAGACCATCTATGTGTTTTCACTTGATGGATTTGAGAAAGAGATCGATGTTGAGACCGGCAAACAGTCTGAATGGATGAAGATCGGTAAAAAACACTGCGGCTCTGCAATCGCCCCCGACGGCACGATATGGGTTTCAGATATGGACGACGGCAATGTCTATGTGTTTGACCCAAAGGCAAAGAAACTTGTTGACAGCTTCCCTGTCAGTAAATCCATCTGTGCCATTGCCTTTTCGAAAGACGGCAAAAACGCCTATGTCGCCGATATGCCCGGAGGCTTTGTAAGTGTTGTTGACGTTAAAACAAAGAAAGTGACGGGACAGATAAAAGACGTAGGGGCATTTATCCACCGCGGTAGAATCAGGCCGGGTACAGACGAGATGTGGCAGTCTGACGGCGCGGAGTTGAAAGACGGCAAGCCTGCCGGCGTAGGCTACACGGAAGGCGGCTCTATTCCAGGCTCGGTGACAATTATTGATACAAAGGCAAGTAAGGTAATAGACAAGGTGTTGATAGGCGGCAATCCGCACGATGTAGATTTCACCCCTGACGGCAAGTACGCCCTCGTGTCAACCAGACAGGTGCCCGACCAGGACGATAGTGCGTTAGTCGTCGTCAACGCAGCCAACAGGAGAGTTGTGGATATGCGCGGTGCGTGTAAGTTATGCCACTATGCGTTAAACTTTGCCGTGCCCAAAAAGACAGACGACGGAAGGCCGTATCTTTGTGCGGTTCAGATAGATTGGGACCGCAAGGGTATCGCGGCGGGCGCCGAACATATCATGCCGAAAGACGCGCAGCCGATGAAGCATGACGAAAAGATAAAGGATATGTCGAAAGATAAGAAATAACACTAAAGACGTTGTTTCAGAGTAAAAGACGTAAGGCATACCGGTGTAGCGGCGCATGTGCGTTACACCGGTATGTTTTTTTTCATTTTGACGCTGTCATTAAACCGCCCCAAAATGTTAGAGTAGTGTTACGATGTCATTTAGTCTGTCAACTTTAGCATATAAAAATATTCGCAGAAAGTTCTTTCGCAGCATGGCGATATCAGCCGCCGTGATGGTTGTCGCGGCAACGCTGTTTTCGGTGACTACTGTGATGGATTCGGTAGAGACGAGCCTGACGCGTGGCACCAGACGGCTTGGGGCGGATGTGATGGTCGTCCCTGCGAATTCTGAGTCTAAGGCAATGGCGTCGCTTCTGGCGGGTGAGCCTTCGACTTTTTATATGGACCGGGGCATTGAGGAAAAAATCAGGAAAATTCAAGGGGTAAAAAAGGTTGCCGGCCAGTTGTATCTCAAGACGTCCAGATATAAGTGCTGCGATACCGGAGATATGTTCATTGTTGGGTTCGAACCGGAGCATGATTTTACGATTGCGCCGTGGCTTGCTGAGGGTTTAAAGAAACCCCTCGCACCGAAAGAGGCAATAATGGGGCGCTCTGTAACGGCATACATACCCGGCTCAAGCTTTCAGATATACAGCGAGTTAATTACAGTCGTCGGTATGCTGGAGGCAACCGGTATGCCGTTTATTGACAATGCCCTTTACCTGCCGATAGAATCGTTTAGGGGAATGGTCGAGACTACGGACAATGGCACAGTGAATGTGTTCGATAAGCTAAACAATGAAATATCCACGATACTGGTACAGACAGACACTGAGTTTTCGCCGCGCAGAGTGGCTATCTTTATAGAAAGCCAGATAGACGGCGTAAAGGCAATAGTGTCCGAGGATGTGGCAGCCTCTGTCAGAAGACAGCTTTTTACGCTGTTACGCAGCATTCTATCTATCAGCGTGATTCTTTGGATTATGTCCATCCTGCTTATCAGCGTGGTCTTCTCTATGATAGTAAACGAGAGACAGCGAGAACTGGGGCTGTTGCGCGCCCTTGGGGCAAAGAGGACAGACATATTCAGGTTGATAATATCTGAGGCGGCGGTACTGTCGTTGGTTGGAGGGATAATCGGCATAGGCATAGGGGGGACGTTCCTCTACATGTTCAGAGAGCCGATAAAGGCCGCCCTCAACGTCCCTTACATGTGGCCGCGGCCCGTAAATCTGGTATTGTTGGTACTGATATGCCTGTTTTTGTCGTTTCTTACGGGCACGCTTGCCGCCCTTTATCCAGCAGTCAAATCAATGAGGATGGAGCCATACGCCGCCATCAGAGGCGGGGAGTAGCCGCGTTATGTTAGAGATTAAGGGCCTGCACAAAAACTATAAAGTCGGCAGAGATATAATAAAGGCCGTTGACAACGTCAGTTTCAACGTCGAAAAGGGCGACTCGATAATGATTTTCGGCCATTCGGGAAGCGGCAAGACTACATTATTGAGCATCATAGGCGGCCTGACGAAACCTGACTCCGGCATAATTAAGTATGGCGATACGGAATTGTGGTCTCTCACCGACAATGATTTGTCCGGGTTCAGAAACAGGCGGATTAACTTTATCTTTCAGTTCTCAAGCCTCATCCCCACGTTGACCGTGTTGGAAAACGTAATCCTTCCAACCTCGTTTAACAAAGCGGCGGACAAACACCGGGGGATTGACGCCAAAGACCTGCTGTTTATGGTGGGATTGCAGGACAAACTAAGCGCATATCCATCGCAATTAAGCGGGGGGCAGCAGCGCCGTGCGGCCATAGCGAGGGCGTTTATCAACAACCCGGAGATAATTCTCGCAGATGAGCCAACCGGGGACCTCGACGAGGAAACCGAGGCCGAGATGCTCGCGCTCTTTAGAAAAATGAACGTCGAAAACGGTATAACATTTCTAATCGTAACACACAACACGGACATAGCTAGCCAGTGCAACAAGCACTTCGTCATGAACCGGGGGATTTTAACGCCGAAGGATATGGGCTGATAATGTCTGCCGTGATTAGAAGACCCACAGATTTCCAACGCTTCATATACATCTTCCCTCCCCTGCTCTTTTCAATTGCCATATGCGCGTGCGGCACGAGGCAGTTAGAATATCAACGGGTGGAAGACCATGGCGGCACTATCTCTATCCCGCTTAAAGAAGTAAACAACGGCGACGTACATTTCTATACGTATAAATATAACGGCACAAACATTAATTTCTTCGTGAGAATGGACGGCAAAGGAAATCTGCACACGCATTTTGACGCCTGCTTTACGTGCTACAAGTACAAGAAGGGTTACATGGTAGAGGGGACAGAGATAATATGCCGGGAGTGCAAGACAAAATTCCTGCTTAAGGAGGAGAGATGGGCAAATCAGGGCGGTTGTATGCCCATTGATTTAGGCGGTGAAATAATAAAAGACACCTTAGTGATACAAAAGGAAAGGATAATTAAAGGTGAACGATTTTTTAAATAGGGAGATAAAACAATGATTAAATACTGTACGCTCATACTACTTATCTTATTGCTTGCCACAACTGCCAGCGCGGTGCCTCCGGCGCCATGGGAAAGCGACGAAATCATAGGCAAGGTCGCCCCTGATTTCACATTAAAGACAATTGACGGCAAGAATTTTTCCCTGTCAACGCTAAAGGGAAAGACCGTTTTAATAAATTTCTGGGCGACATGGTGTCCGCCCTGTGTTGAGGAACTGCCGTCAATGAATAAGTTATATCTCAAGTATAAACAAAAGGGGTTTGAAGTCGTTGCAGTGTCCCTTGACAGTTCCACGGCGAAGGTGAAAAAATATATCGTGAAAAATCCCTTAAATTTTATCGTCTTATTGGACCCGGACAAACGCGTCGCAAAGAAACTATACAAGGTCTCCGCGCAGCCGACAACATATTTAATAAGCAGCGATGGGAAGATTATAAGAAAATTCTTTGGCAGCGTAGATTGGACTGACGAAGTAGTGCAGAAAGAAATCGAGGGACTGTTAAAGTAACAAACTAATCCCCATTATGTGTATTACAGCGGCGTATAAAGGGTGTCCAGTACATAACAGACGAAAGGGCAACAAAACAGCCGTTGTCATAGACCTTAAAAAATATGGCAGAATATGGGAAGATTTCTACGACAACCTCATAGCGTGAGCTTTTGTCAATAGGTGTGTAAAAATATTTCATCAGGCGGCCTCCTCAGTA
>JADFYL010000132.1 GCA_015233045.1 Nitrospirota bacterium
CCTCAGGCATTATACTAAACAAGCTGATGAAAAAGGCCATCTCTGTGGCAAAGCGAGTCAGAACTGAGACGAAGATAGCCGAAAACGCGGTCTCAATAGGATATGCGGCGGTTGAGCTGGCAAAGAAGATATTTGGAGATTTGGGCGATAAGGTTTTTATGCTCCTCGGCGCCGGTGAGATGGCGGAACTGGCCGCAAGGCACTTAACTGGCAGCGGGGTAAAAGAGGTAATAGTGGCCAACAGGACGTACGACAGGGGGCTGGCCCTCGCGGTGGAGTTCTCAGGCAGGGCGGTAGAGTTTGACACGTTCAAAAAAGAGCTTTCGCACTCTGACATACTAATATGCTCAACCGGAGCACGCTCTTATGTCTTAGATTTCGTTGAAATGGAAAAGATAATGAAAACCAGAAGACAGCGCCCGGTGTTCATTATTGATATCTCAGTCCCGCGAAATATTGACCCTAAGATAAACAGTCTGGACAACGTATATCTGTACGACATAGACGACCTGCAGGGGGTTGTGGACGCGAATCTGAATGAACGATTAAAGGAATCCCTGAAGGCGGAGGAGATAATAAACGAGGAGATAGACGTATTTTTTAATTGGATGCAGTCCCTCGACGCGGTGCCGACAATAGTGGCGTTGAGAAAAAATGCCGAAGGTATCAAAAACGAAGAGTTGGCAAAACTCTACCATAGATTTGAAGGAATGGACGAGAAGTACAAACAGGCCGTAGAGCAGGCCATGAACTCCATGATAAACAAGCTGCTCCACCCGCCAACAACGGCCTTAAAAGGAAACGACGAAGACAAGGACATCCTTATCTCAGTGGTAAGAAAGCTCTACGGCCTTAACGGGAAATAACAGCCGCCGTAAGGCCGACCGCCCCCTGAGAATTACGCAGGGCAAACGCATTTGAAAAATAAAGCAGAAGATACCTATGCAATCGTTCCGGCTTGTCCCTTTCCGTCATTCCGGCTTGTCTGGAATCTTATTTGGCTTGAGGATGCGTAGAAACAAATTCCAGACAAGCCGGAATGACGACAAGGCAACCATGAATGAAAGGCCATTTTGTGCGAGAGCATGTCCTCATACTTACGTACTCATTAATAATTGAGTCTGACCCGGCAGTGCGGTTGCGTAAGACCTCCGGTATCATATATAATAGTCAGACAGAAGGGCGGTGGGATGAAAAGTTTAAAAGATATATTAGTTGACGGCAGTTTTTCCATGGACAAGGAGGACCTGCTGTGCTACGGCTATGACGCCTCAGGCATAGACATGGCTCCGGCGGCCGTCGTTTGGCCGAAAAGCACGATGGATATATGTAAATTAATGCAGTTTGCCTGGCAAAATGACATAAAGGTAATTCCAAGGGGGGCGGGCACCGGCCTTACCGGAGGGGCGGTGCCGGTTGCTGATTCCATCCTTTTGAGTTTTGAAAAGATGAACAATATTATCGAGATAGACACACGCAATTTAAACGTAGTCGTAGAGCCTGGCGTCATAAACGGCGACCTGCAGCGAGCACTTGGGCAGGAGAGGTATTTCTATCCCCCTGACCCCGCCAGCCTTAACACCTGTACCATCGGCGGCAACGTGGCCGAAAACGCGGGTGGGCCGAGGGCGTTAAAATACGGGGTTACCAGAGACTACGTCATGCAGATTGAGGCCGTCCTTCCTGATGGCAAACTGATTCAGACAGGTGTGCAGACAAAAAAAAGCGTCGTAGGCTATGACCTCACCCGTCTGCTGGTTGGGTCTGAGGGTACGCTTGCCGTAATCACAAAGATTCGGCTGAAAGTCCTCCCAATGCCAGAGAGTGTGATAACGATCCTTTCGGCCTTCGGCTCTCTTGAGCAGGCCGGCAAGACCGTCTCACGCATAATCGCCGACGGTATAATCCCCGCGACTATGGAACTGATGGACAGGATGACCCTCGTTGCCGTCAACAAGTACAAAAATGTTGGGTTTCCAGAAGATATTGAGGCCATGCTGCTAATAGAAATTGACGGCAACAGCAGGGCTATCCAAGCCGATGCCGACAAGGTAGCGAACATCTGCAACGGCTTTCAGGGGAAGGTAAAAATCGCCGAGGACTCTGCCTCAAGAGAACTCCTGTGGGAGGCAAGGAGGGCGGTGTCCCCCGCGCTTTATAAGATAAGCCCGACAAAGATAAACGAGGATGTGGTTGTCCCCGTCACAAAGGTGTCAGAGCTTTTGACCGGCCTGCAGGGCATCTCCGAGGCGCACAGCGTTCCCATAGCGTGTTTCGGCCACGCTGGCGACGGCAATATCCACGTAAACATCATGACAGATAAAAACGATAAGAAAAAATACGACGAGGCCGAAAAACTCGTGCGCAAGACCTTTAAACTCACGCTCGACCTCGGAGGCTCTATCTCAGGGGAGCATGGCATTGGCCTGACCAAATCGAAGTACATTGACATGGAACTCCACTCGGTAACTCTTGATATAATGCGCGGGATAAAGAAACTTTTCGATACAAAAAACATACTGAATCCGGGTAAGATATTTCCTGGCACTGATGTTCATTAGCGGTATAACGCAGACTTTTCTGAGGAGATGAGACACGATGGGGTATGATGTGTGTGTTGTCGGGGGATTAGGCCATGTGGGGCTGCCACTTGGGATTATGCTTGCCCGTGCCGACAAGAATGTTGTCTTATACGACATAAACACAAAGGCGATTGATATGGTCTCAAAAGGAAAAATGCCTTTTTTAGAAACCGGAGCAGAGGAAATTCTGAAGGAGGTCATAGGTAAAAATCTCTTTGTATCTAACGACAGGGGTGTAATAACCGAGAGCCATTACGTTATTATTGTCATCGGTACGCCAGTGGATGAACACCTGAACCCGCAGTTTACTATATTCAAGCAGTTCTTTGATGAGTTGTCTGACTGCCTTAAAGACGGCCAGCACATCATCCTGAGGAGTACAGTGTTTCCCGGGACAACCGAGAAGATACAGGAATATCTCGCGGCGATTGGCAAGAAAGTCATGGTCTCGTTTTGCCCTGAGCGAATTGCCGAGGGAAAGGCAGTCGCTGAGCTTCGCGCGTTGCCACAGATTGTGGCGTCTTTCGAAAGGCAGGCCGAGGAGGAGGCCGCCAGCCTGTTCGGGGTTCTCACAGATGATATAATATATCTGACGCCTATTGAGGCAGAGCTGGCCAAGCTCTTTACAAACGTATGGCGTTACATTCAATTTTCCATATCCAACCAGTTCTACCAAATCACGGCGCAGCATAATCTTGACTTTTATAAAATATACAACGCCATTACGCGTAAATATCCTCGGGCGGAGTCATTTCCATCGGCTGGGTTTGCCGCAGGGCCGTGTTTGTTTAAGGACACGATGCAGCTTGCTGCATTCAGCAATAACAGCTTTTTCCTCGGCCATGCCGCAATGCTGATAAACGAGGGGCTTCCGTATTTCATCGTCTCTACACTAAAAAACCGCTGTTTGCTTAAGGGAAAAACAGCCGGGATCCTTGGGATGGCCTTTAAGGCGAATAACGACGACAAGAGGGAATCGCTGTCGTACAAGTTGAAAAAGATCATGGAAATTGAGGCGAAACAGGTCATATGTTCTGATGTTTACATAAACGAACCCGGCTTTGTCACGGCTGAGGCCCTCGTAAGCGCCTCGGATATAATAGTACTGGGTACGCCGCACAGAGAATATGCCGACTTATCAATCCCTAAGGACAAGGTCGTGGTTGACGTGTGGAATTTCTTTGGAAACGGCGGATTGTTTTAATCTTACCGCAATAACGCTATGACAGCGCGCGCAATGGCCGTGCTTGGCGCATTGTCAGTTGTTTCAATAGCAGGCGGCACACGGTATATAGCGCTGCTATTGATTGTTCTAAAGGTTCTGCTGCTCTTATCGCTTTTATTTGTACCTGGATTTCTGCTGTTAAAGCTTATAAAGAAGGATTATTTTTCTAATGACGAGGCATTCTTATTGGCCACTCCGGCGTCTATAGTCGTTTATGTATTGATTTTTATCCCGCTTTACTGCGTTAAAAGCCATTTTATTTGGTACCTGATTTTTAATTGCGCCTTTGTTACAGTGGCAACGGCGGCCGCATACAGAAAAAAAATGGTTGCCGAAATTCTTAGAATAAGCCCTGTACTGAAATACGGTTTTTTAATGGTGGCTTTATCGTCTGTTATTGCCTTAAGTTTTGTCTCGGTTAACATGACAAACCCTGAAAAGGAATTGAACAACTGGGTGGCGGTTGGCCACAGGGGATTACACGATTTACCCGGTGATAACAACCTGCAATATGACACAGCGACAGTTTTTGCCCAATATAAGCCGCCCTGGGTGTGGCCAAATAATGACACTCCATGGACGATGGGAGATAGGCCGCCCCTGCTTGGCGTACTAAATGGTATCATAATGTTATCGCTTAACAAGCGACCATACAGCTTCTGGAATTACCTGATAGTGGGGATTACATTTAACTCACTATTTTTGCTGCCACTTTCCATGCTGGCCAAAAGAATATTTAATCGTCCCGCCACGGCTTATCTGGCGGTAATTTCTGTGTTTTTAAACATATTTATCTTCATAAACATCTATTTCACGTGGCCAAAGCTACTTGCCGTATTTTTCTTGTTGACGCTGATAGTTTATTTATGGGACAGGGAATTATCTCCGGCCACGGCCTCAATTGGAGGGGCGGTCTTTGCCCTTGGGGCATTAGGCCACGGCAATGTCTTGTTAACCCTGCCTGTGGTGATATTATCCTATATTGCATTCGCCGTAATCAGGGGAAAAAAGACATACTTATTATATTTCTTTGTATCCTTTTTGATTTTATATTCGCCGTGGAGCCTTTACAAGATAAGACATCAGGAGATTAATACCAGTAATTTAATCGGCCACTATATACCAGCAAGCAAACACTCTGAATCGCTTTACCAAAGGGTCTCCGATTTTATTCAGGACTATCCCATAGAGAAACAGTTTGAGAGGCGTGTAGCTCTTTTACTTGACGCCATTAGAGAAAACAGGATATATGAAACACTCCGCGTACTGCAAAGCGGGGACATTGCGGGATATTTAAATGGGGTTTATCCGGACGTGTTTTATCATCCCGTAACGGCATTAGGGGAGATGCAAGTTCTGCTAACTATTATAATGCTGATATTTTATATTGTAAAATCACTGTATCGAAAGAAGGCTACGCCTTTTGATATTAAGATGCTCACGACTTTCATTTTTTTAGCCATATCAAGTTATGCGTTTAACGTCTTGATTAAATGGACTCCTCCAAATACCCACGAACTGCCATACACGGAGTTAATAATTCTGATTGCCGCAGTCTCAGGCATTACCTTTTCTTTTGGAGCAGTTTTGAGATGGTTTTCATTTGGCTGGATATTTATGAATTTTACTTATTACGTAATTGCCAGTTCGCTGCGGCACGACTTTGCTGTCTTTGACTTTTTTAACATTGTTGTCTTTACGGCAGTGGCAGCAATGGTTTGGCTGGTGCATTACTTCTCACAAAACCAAACCACTACAGATGAGGGCGGTAATGGCTAACTTCAGACAAAACGATTGCGCTTACTGCGTATTTTGGTATAAGTCCTGTGGTCGGCGTATGTGTCATCTTTTACCGGCAAGCCGCAATAGCTCCTTGCGGATGAACTTTGAGTCTGCCCTGCCGTAGCCGACACACCCAAGCATATATATGAGTTTTTCTAAATCGCCCTCCGACCAATCTGTCGTAGAGCCGCGCCTTGTAAGCGTGCCCTGCACATACGGGGTATGGGCGGCAAGGAATTTCTCAAGTATCGCGGTGGCACCATCATCCCACTGCTGCTCGTTTCTGACGATCAGGTCCCAGTCCAGCACCCAGACCTTGATTGTGCTGTCGTCGTAGGCAGAGATTGCGTAGCGCCCGTCCATGCTTATCGAGACCGCGTTTACGCCCACTACGTGTCCTTTAAATATCCTCAGGCACTGCCCTGTTTCGGTGCTCCAAATCCTGAATGTACTGTCGAAACT
>JADFYL010000133.1 GCA_015233045.1 Nitrospirota bacterium
CTCAAAAACCCTTTTTATCGATAGGTGCAAATTCCTATATCGGAGCTTGGGCTTACGGCTCTTTTTGCAAAGACACGGCTTTTTGTTATATAATACCGGCGTGTGTTTCAGGGGCATATATAAGATATTATATAAGCCATCTATAAGCGCGGCATTGTTATCGCTTGCGGTGTCGGTAATGGCCTCGGCGGCGTTGGCCTCTGGCGTGAGTTTCGAGATAGCCCTCAGCAAGACTACCCTGATAGTGGGCGAAGGCGCGCAGTTAAGCCTGACATTTAATGGCGATAGAGGGGCACCTCAGCCCCCTACCCCGCAGTTGGATGGTTTTTCGGTTAACTACAATGGCTCGGCAACAAGAATGTCTATAATCAATGGCTCGGCGTCAAGCTCCATCACCTATAATTATTTCATCGTACCCATGAAAACGGGTGATTTTAAGATTGGCCCGCTTGCGCATGACCACGACGGCAAGACATATACTTCGAATGAGATAACAGTCAGCGTTGTGGACAGTCCCGGCGCTGCCCCTACCAACAATAATAATCCACCTCCACCGGCTGCTCATGCTCCGCGTGAACCGTCCAAAGACGCTGCGAAGGGTATAAATGACAGGGTGTTTGTTACCCTTAAACCGTCAAAGACCACAGTCTATGCAAACGAAATCTTCACCGTCAGGGTAAAACTCTTCGTCAGGGACATCAGCGTGCGCGAGGTGAGCTTTCCACAGTTGGGCGACAGCGGGTTTTCGGTAGGCAATTTCGACAAACCTGTCCAGGCAAGAGAGACCATAAACGGGCAGATATACGACACGGTTGAGTTTACCACCACGGCCTTTGCGGCTTCGGCTTCAAACTCGCTGAAACTTGGGCCGGCCACTCTAAAGTGCAACATAATGGTCAGGGCAAACGTCGGCAACTTTCCGCGCGGGGCGTTTGACGACGATTTCTTTAGTAACTTCTTCAGCTCGGCCAGGGCAGAGGCCGTCGAGTTAAAGTCCGAAGGCGTGGTCATGAAGGTACTGCCGCTGCCGGAGGAAGGTAAACCAAAGGGTTCATTTAAGGGTGCAATCGGCTCATTCGACCTGGACGCTACCGCAGAGCCGCATGAGGTGAAAACAGGAGACCCGGTTACTCTGAAGATGGCCGTCACCGGCAGGGGTAATTTCAACAGTGTCACAGCCCCGGACACGGCAGAGAGTAGCCCTGCCATCAAATACTACGAACCACAGGTAAAACAGGACAAGACGTCAAAGATCTTTGAGCAGGCCGTCATACCCCAGGCAAACACGGTTCAATCTATACCTGAGATAGTTTTTTCGTTTTTTGATCCTGATAAGAAGGCGTATCAGACAATAAAAAAAGGACCATTTCCAATAAAGGTGACCGGGGAGGCCACATCGGGCGGGGCAAAGATAATCGGCCCGGCGCAGGTGGCAGGGGAAAATAAGCCTGTGGAAAAAGAGATTCTCGGAAGAGACGTAGTGTTTGTAAAGGAAAGGCCGGGCGCGCTTGTCAGAATCTCGGACAGACAGATAGAACTCTATCGCAATCCCACATTTATAGTACTTCTGCTTGTACCGCCTTTGTTATACATAGGAGCGGTTATATACGCAAGGAGGAACCACCGTCTGCGCCGCGATGTAAAGTACGCAAGGGGCCTCAGGGCACCGAAAAAGGCAAAGCAGGGGTTAAAAGCAGCCGCTGCCTTCCTGGAAGCGGGAAAAGAGAAGG
The DNA here is from genome assembly GCA_015233045.1 of Nitrospirota bacterium. Classification (GTDB taxonomy): domain Bacteria; phylum Nitrospirota; class Thermodesulfovibrionia; order Thermodesulfovibrionales; family Magnetobacteriaceae; genus Magnetominusculus. The sequence continues at coordinate 1,731 of JADFYL010000133.1, forward strand.
AGTTCTACGACGCCGTTCATAAGACCATATATGATTATCTGGGCGATAAACTTCACATGCCGCCCGGTGAGATAATGAGTGAGAAGATATTTCAACTGCTGGAGGACAAGGGCCTGCAGACTGGTACGCTGAAAGAGATATTCGAGGCGTGCGACATGACGCGATACGCCCGCGGCGGTCTGGGCGGACCCGAAATGCAGACGACATTCAAACGCCTTGAGGATTTTATTGACCAAATGCAACGTATTCGGTTATAGGATAAGTAATGGAGACTGATTTTAACAGATGAGCCTGATAAATAAATTATTTATGGCGGCAGTTGTGCTGTGCGCCATCGCATTTCAATCAATAACGGTGGGTGCTTACCCGGCTGAGGACGCCTTTAAAAAGGCGGCGGAGTTTTATGTGGAAGGCAAATACGACGAGGCCATAAGGGAATATTATAAGCCGATTCAGGAGGGCTATGAGAGTGGAAATCTGTACTATAACATGGGCAACTGTTTCTTAAAAAAGAACAACATTGGATATGCGATATTATATTATGAAAAGGCAAAGAGGCTGATACCCGCTGACGACGATTTAAAGGCAAATTACGAGTTTGCCGAATCTTTGATAAAAAACCGGCAAAGCGTCACATCAAGGCCGTGGTTAAACCGTCAGTTAGACAGGGCATATAACCCGCTTACGAATAACGCCCTTATGATATTAATATTGTTTTTTTATGTAATGATATTTGCGGTTCTCACAGCAGGAATATTTATTGACGAAAGGATAAGGGAAAAATACTCCACCGTTGCAATATCGGCGGCCGCGGCATTATTAATAATCTCGTCATACGTGTTGTATGAGCGTGTGAGCGGCGTGCAGTCCGTTGTGTTGGCGGGAAAAGTGGAGGCCAGATACGAACCATTTGAGAAGGCGACGGTATTTTTCACCCTGAGCGAAGGGATGAAAGTTGAGGTAATAGACACAGACGCCCAGTGGTATAAGATAAAAAGGCCGGACGGCAAGGCGGGCTGGACGCCGAAAAACGACATCGGCCTGATATGAAGGTAAGGAGGTCACGATGAAAGCCATTGCTATAAACGGTAGCCCACGGTCAGGTGGGAACACAGAGGCCATGTTAAGGAAAGTGCTGCAACCACTGGAGGCAGCAGACTGGGACACCGGGTACTTAAAGGTCGGCGGCCAGCCGGTCAGGGGCTGCATGGCCTGCTTCAAGTGCTTTGAACAGAAGGATATGAGGTGTGCGGTACAGACGGACAGGATGAACGAATATCTGCAGAAGATATACGAGGCTGATGCGATAATACTTGGCTCTCCGACATACTTCGCCGACGTCAGCGCAGAGATGAAGGCACTGCTTGACCGTTGCGGCATGGTCTCGCTGGCCAATGGTGGAGCGCTCAAAGGGAAGATTGGGGTGGCGGTCGTGGCCAATCGCCGCGGGGGCGCTACCCATGTATTTGACACAATCAACCACATGTTCCTCATGTCGTCCATGATTGTGCCTGGCTCAATCTACTGGAACATGGGGATGGGTCTTGGCAAGGGAGAAGTGCTTCAGGATGAGGAAGCGATGCGAAACATGCACCACCTTGGGCAGACCATCGCCTGGCTTGGTAAAGCCATCGCCTCCACAACTGAACAATTCCCCACGCCGCCAGCCGGAGAGGCCTAAAGACATAAAACTGAGGCAGCGGCAATCCCTCAGCCGCTGTCATGGTCATTGATGGTGAGATATTGGGATAGTGAAACACGCCAGTGGCCGATTGGGCAATTTGACAAAAGCAATCAATTTTTGGTACATTGCACAATGCTTGAGGGAACAACTCATAAAAGTGAGTCAACAGAAAATATCGCGGAAATCGAGAAAGAAAATGTTGGTACTTCTAAGATTACGATACCTTATGATCCCGATCAAATAAAGATAGACCAAACTAACATAAATCTTGGATTTCTTATTGAAAAGCTTCAGAATGACGAAATCAATTTGATGCCTGACTTTCAACGTTCCGGGGATTTATGGAACGATACAAAGAAAAGTCAACTTATTGAGTCTCTTTTACTTGGACTACCCCTCCCTTCTTTTTATTTTAGCGTAGATGAAAAAACAAGACAATGGATAGTAGTTGATGGATTGCAGAGACTATGTACATTTAACGACTTTATTATTAAAAGAACCCTTAAACTTTGTGACCTTGAGTTTTTGAAAACCACAGCACATGAAAATAAAAATTATGACGAACTATCTAGTGAAGACAAACGGAAAATAAGTGGTACAAAAATAAACTACTATCTTATAGAAAGACAAACTCCCTCTGATGTTAAATTTATTATCTTTAAACGGGTTAACACAGGAGGTTTAGTTCTAACAACTCAGGAGATGAGACACGCTTTACATCAGGGAATTCCTGCAAAATTTATACAGGAATTAGCTGAGTTAGATGTGTTTAAGATAGCTACGGATAATAAAATCCCTTTTAAACGCATGGAAGACAGGGATTTCGCTAATCGCTTTGTTGCTTTTTACCTTCTAGGTTACGATACGAACTATAATGGTGAATTGGATGGGTTCCTTAACAATGGTATGCAAGAATTGGCAAAGACAACAGAAGATAAGCGTGTCAAAATTAAAGAGGCATTTAGAAAATCTATGGAACTTTCGTATAAAATCTTTGGCAGCGACGCTTTTAGAAAAAGATTCGACCAGCGTGATCAACGAAAACCAATATCCAAATCGGTGTTTGACACGATCAGCACCAACTTTGCGTGGCTTTCGGATGAGCAGCAAATGCAGTTGCTTGATAAAAAGGAAGATTTAAAACAAAGGCTTATTGAGCTGTTCAATGACAAGGATTTTCTGCAATCTATTACAACAGCTACAGGTCAGAAATCAAACGTTAAAAAGAGATTTGAACTTATTAAAAACATGCTTATGGAATTACTATCAACATGATAACCTCACTTAATATAAAAAACTTTAAAGCCCATGAAAACACTGAACTGTATCTATCCAATCTGAATATTTTAGCTGGCTTAAATGGAATTGGGAAATCCTCTATAATACAATCCATTTTGCTGTTAAGACAGTCTCATCTAAAGAATCTCTTACTGAAAGGGCTTGACCTAAATGGCGACTTATGCTCTATAGGTACGGCTAAAGATGCCATCTTCATATCAGCATCAACGGACGAAATAGTATTTGAAATAAAACAACACAATAAAGAAGATTATTTAGCCAGCCGATTGAAAAGCACACGTTTTGTGAAATAAGCTAACGTAAACTTGATGACCATGAAAACAATTATGCCTTGCTGAATCACCATGCTTGTAAAATCAGTGATATTATTTCAGTTGCCATTGGCGGTAAAAAACCGGAGGGATTTAGTAATCTGCGAGATAAAGCATCACTCATACAATGGTTTGCTGAAAATCGTATACCAAAGCGAATATTTAAACCCCATGATAAGCATAAAAAACAACCTAAAAAGGATATGGCTCTTTGGGGGGAAGACGCCAACATATTGGAATGTTCAGATGAAGAGGCTCAGGTATTGCTTAATACCGCGATAGGAGATTCTGTGAAAACATTATATAATTATGATGAGAACAATAAGAAATATATTGAGTTTAAGTATGAGAACGTTAACGAATACAACATTACATATCATGGTTATCATGTTGGGGACGTTCCACCACCAATCAAAAAGAGACTTGAGGAAAAATTTAATATCTGATACCCCCACGGCTACAATGCCGCAGGTCTCGGCTTATACTGCTAAATGTGTTATCAAGAGGCCGATTTGCTGCATTTTTATCATTTGACAAAACCTCTGTCCATTCTTTAAGATTCCTGTGCGTGCCAGTATCTGGTTGATATGTTAAAAATCTATGTGGACGGCGGATAAATGTATTTTCAAAACTTGATAATGAAGCTTCAGGAGTTTTGGGCTAATAAGGGCTGTGTGCTCCTTCAGCCCTATGATGTTGAGGTGGGGGCCGGGACGTTTCATCCGGCGACTTTTTTTAGAGTGCTTGGCGCAACCCACTGGAAGACCGCCTATGTTCAGCCATCACGCAGGCCCACAGATGGCCGCTACGGCGAGAACCCCAACCGCCTTCAACACTACTACCAATATCAGGTAATCCTAAAACCCTCGCCGGTGAACTCGCAGGAGGTCTATATTGAGAGCCTCAGGGCCATCGGCATTGACCCCCAAAAGCACGACATACGCTTTGTCGAGGACGACTGGGACTCCCCAACGCTTGGCGCGTG
>JADFYL010000134.1 GCA_015233045.1 Nitrospirota bacterium
GTTGTTGCTATTTGTTCCGCCAAGCAATTTCTATACCGGACAGTATTGGGACTGCCCCAAAATGTTCCAATCCCACAGGGGTTTGCGAGGCCAGCCAGTGTCAGATGAAGCGGGGAAACTGTAAGGCATTAATCAAGGGAAGCGCCGTCGGGCGGTATAGTGTTGAGTATGAAAATGGCCACATCCTTTATGATACGAAAAGATTACACAGGCCGGCCTTCCCTGAGCTGTTTGAAAACGAAAAAATAATCATGAGTAAGGTAACGGGTGAAAGAGGATTAATTGCCTCGTATGATAATCTTAAATATTATACAGACGACTCATTGATAAATTGTTTGTTAAAATTTCATTTAAGTAATATCTCCACAGGGCTGCAGACAGGGCGTGGGATAAAATTTGTAGATCACGAAAGAGACGCAAATCAACCCAACGGTAATAAGACATATGACAGGGATACGATTATATACAAAGACGACCTCAAGGCCAGCGAAAAATATAGCCTGAAATTTATTCTATCGCTGATTAACTCCAGACTTATAGGGTATTATTATAAGAAATACGTCAGCGGGCAGCTTAATGTCTTCCCTGAGCATATCAGGAAATTGCCGGTATTTGCCGTAACGTTTACAACTCCTCTTATTGAGAGAGAGAAAGTCTTATCAGACATCGCCAAACTCTATTCAAACAGTAATTATGATGAGCTGTTAAGTTTAGCGGCCAAAGAGCTAGCCATCCCCCGAAACGATACAGTCCACGACATGCTTGTCTTTCTCGCAGAGGAGATGCTTAGGTTAAGAACCGCCCAAAATAAGGAAGAGGCGGGGTTTCTTAGGTGGCTTGAGCTTGAAATAGGCGCCAAAATAAGCGATTTAACAGGTAAAACTCAACTCAGACAATACCATAAATGCGAATTTAACGAATTCATCGCAGGTCTCAGGAAAAACAAGAATAAAATCTCCGTAAGTTTATCGCGCAGAGAAAGGCTGGAGCTGCTGGAAGAGGAGTTTATCAAAAGTAAATCGGTTATCGGGCCGTTGAAACAAAAAACCGACAACACGGACATCCTGATAGACAATATTGTGTATAAGTTATATGGTATGACAGAGGAGGAAGTAAGGATAATAGAGGGGCGCTGATAAATAGGTAATGTACAGATCGGCATCGTACTTGACCTGTCATGTGGCAACAGCTTAAAATACCCATTATATTACTTATGGAGGTGTCTTTTGCCGTTAAATATAGCAGAGAAAATAATTCAGTCACACATGGTATATGGCGAGATGAAGGCCGCTCAACCAATCGGTCTAAGGGTGGATGAGGTATATACGCAGGACGCAACAGGGACAATGGCGTGGCTGCAGTTTGAGGCAATAGGGATAGATACGGTGAAAGTCCCCGTGGCCGTGTCCTATGTTGACCATAACATGGTTCAGTCAAACTATATGAATCCCGATGACCATGCCTTCTTACAGAGCGCGGCACGGCGTTTTGGGGCGTACTTTTCAAGGCCGGGAAACGGTATTTGCCATCAGGTGAATCTGGAGCGCTTTGCGGTGCCGGGCAAGATTGCCCTTGGGACAGACAGCCACACACCGACAAACGGAGGCGCTGGCATGTTGGCCATAGGAGTGGGAGGGCTTGACGCCGCGGTGGTGATGGGCGGGGCGCCCTTCGCGCTCAACATGCCGATGGTTACGCTGATAAAATTATCAGGACAATTGCGGCGGCCCTACGTTACCGCGATGGACGTTATTTTAGAAATCCTCAGACGCCTCACGGTAAAGGGTGGTGTGGGGCGCATATTTGAATACGGCGGCGAGGGCGTTGCCTCCCTTGACGTAACAGAAAGGGCGACGATAACCAATATGGGGGCGGAGCTTGGCGCAACTACCTCGATATTCCCAAGCGACAATAGGACAAAGGAATTTCTGCGGGCGCAGGGCAGAGAAAGCGACTGGACAGAGTTAAAGGCCGATGACGGTGCCAACTACGCGGAAATCATAGACCTTGACCTCAGTGCCGTAGAGCCAATGGTTGCGAAGCCGCACAGCCCCGACAATGTCGGCACTGTGAGGGAGCTTGCGGGGATAAAGGTGGACCAGGTGTGCATTGGTGGCTGCACGAACTCTTCGTACCAGTCGTTGCGCACCGTGGCAGGCATACTTAAGGGCAAGACGGTGGCAGAAAGGGTCAATCTGCTTATAAATCCCGGCTCACGCCAGGTATATGATATGATAGCCAGTGACGGTAGCCTAAGAGAGCTCGCCGCCGCTGGGGCAAGGGTGCTTGAGTCATCATGCGGCCCGTGTATTGGAATGGGGGGAGCGCCGGGAAGCGGGCAGGTATCTGTGAGGACGTTTAACAGAAATTTCGAGGGGAGATCAGGGACAAAAGACGCCAAAGTGTTTCTGGCAAGCCCCATAACATGCGCCGCTGCCGCTGTGGCTGGTGAATTTTCAGACGTATTAAACAGCTCAGTCAATATCCCAACGCCGCAAGAGCCGGACAAATACCCCGTTTGCGACAATATGATAATCCCGCCGTCAGCAGATAAGGGAGCAATTATTAAAGGGCCGAACATCAGGGAAGTGCCGGTTAAATCTCCCCTTGCCGATGAGATTAATGCCCAAGTGCTGATAACACTTGGTGACAACATAACCACAGACGATATAATGCCGGCGGGGGCAAAGGTACTCCCGTTCAGGTCTAATATACCGGCGATTTCAGAGTTCGTATTCTCCAACATAGACAGCGGATTTGTGAGACGCGCGCAGGATGCCAAGCCGCACGGCGGTGGCATTATTATAGGGGGGGAAAACTACGGTCAAGGCTCATCCAGAGAACACGCGGCCCTTGCGCCAATGTATCTGGGGGTGCAGGCTGTCATAGCAAGGTCGTTTGCCCGTATTCACAGGTCTAATCTGATAAATTTCGGCATATTGCCTCTGACGTTAGACGATGGAGCCATTGCCGCGGAAATAAGTGTCGGGGACAGGTTAATTATAAAAGGGATAAGGGAATCGGTAAGAAATGGACAGACTTGTACCGTTGAAAACGCCACGGCGGACTTTCAGTTCACATGTACCTCTAATTTAAATGAGCGCGAGAGGGAATTGATTCTGATTGGAGGACTGCTTCCTTATACGAAGAGTAAGACATCCTTATAAACAATTATTCACACAAATTTGATGCGGCTCGCGGCAAATACTACCATCTTCAGGAGAAGCCAGCCGTGGCTCCAGCGTTGAATGTTTGTTGTGCCGTAGAGGCGCTGTCTGTACCTGATGGGCATTTCGACAATCTTCAGATTTAGCTTAGCCGCGCCGAACAGCAGGTCAAAGTCGCCAAAGGGATCAAAGTCGCCGAAATATGGCCTGTTTAAAGCGATTTTCTCATAATTATTTTTTAGAATAACCTTCGTACCGCAGAGGGTATCCTTTATTGGCTGGCCTAAGAGCCACGAAAAGGCGAGACTGAAAAACTTATTCCCAACCTGATTAAAAAAGCGCATGGCATTGTCCTCCATTGAGTAAACAAGGCGCACGCCGTTTATAAACTCACCCTTGCCTGAGCATAGGGCGTGGTAAAATCGCGGGAGGTCCTCGGGGGCCACCGTCATATCGGCATCAAGAATCATCAGGACATCCCCCCCTGCCTTCTCAAAGCCGAGGCGCACGGCGTCGCCCTTGCCCTTGCCTGATTGCCGGTAAAGGCTCGCGTTTACGCCGGGGTGGTTTTTTATCTCCTGCTCAATAACCTCATACGTGTTGTCAGAGGAGTGGCCTTCTACGAAGATTAACTCGGTCAATTTTCCCATCTGCGGCGTCCTCTCAAAAATAGAGGCAATATTTCCGGCCTCGTTTCGGGCCGGGATTACTACCGACACGGCGGTGGGTGCGTCATCGCTGTTTTTGTTTGGCGGCATAGGGCGGCAGATAATAAAGTTCGACAGTGCCAGCTCACTCATGGGCCATGTCTTCACCAGTACCCGATTGAGCAGCATATTTAACAACCCTCCGGGCAGTGGCCACAGTATCTCGCGCCTCCGCGATACAACCTCAAGGCCCTGAAGGTAGAGCATATTTTCAATATCCTCTACGGTAAGCCAGTTTTGCTCTATGCGCGGGTGCGTAAACCCAAGCAACGAGGCCGCCTTTAAGGGCATCTCCCAAAGGCGGCTGTATATATTGATAATTATCCTCGTGTGCGGGGCGGCTATTTTTGATATTTGATTAAACACCGCCTCAACATCCCACAAATCATGGAGCAGGTCTGAGAGGATAACTACATCAAATTTCTCTTCTATATCAAGAAGATGTGCGTCGCCCTGCATGAAGTCAAGATGGGGATAGTTAGCACGGGCGCGCCTGGTCATCTCCTCTGAGAAGTCTATGCCAAGGCCATAGGACGGCCTTAGCGCCGCAAGAAGCCCCCCCTGTGCCGCGCCCAGCTCGATAACTCTAAGGCCATCGGCAACCAAATGCCTGTAAATCTCCGCGACCCTTTGGCGATAGTACCTCCCAAGCCCGGGGCGGCTGTCCGCACGGCACGCCTGCGCGTCATAGTATTCAATACGCCTTTTTGTGTATGCATCAAACTGGTTATCCATAGTTCAGACAGCATGATTATAACATTTATTCAGAGAGAATCTGGTACAATACAGCGAGGTTGCATTGTCAGGCATTAAGGCTATGGTTATCACAAACAATAAAGACAGGGTTTTGTGGTTAATAGACGCCGTGTTGTGTGTTTTTGCCGCATACGTTGGCTGGCGGTGCGTAAACTATGCCTCCGGCGTGCTGTTGCCTTCTGATTCAGCCATATTTGTCAACATTGCCCATCACCTTATTCATGGGAAACTCCTGTATCGCGACGTGTGGGAAAATAAGCAGCCCGTTGTCTTTGCCCTCAATGCCCTTGCCCTGAAACTCGGCGATGGCTCTTTTAACTCAATCAGGACAATGGAGCGGTTGTTTGCCATCGGCGCGGCCATAGCGTTTTTTATAATCACAGTGAGGACTTTTATCTGCTCATGGTTGGGCGCCGCGTTTACGATAATCTTTTTGGTCTACTTTTACTCTCCAATGACGTTCAGCATGGGGAATTTTACAGAGGAATACGCCTCAGTGTTCATGCTTTTCGGTGTGCTTTGCGCCCTTGAGGCGGTACGCCGGGAAAACGCCTTTTTAGTCCTGTTGTCAGGCGCTCTTTTTTCTGTTTCTGTGCTGGCCAAAGAACCATTTTTACTGTCGGCGTTGCCGTGGATGGCTTATTTGCTCCTCAGCAGCAAGGCCGGTAAGTTGGGAAGCCTTAAGCGCCTCAGTATTTTTACCGCTGGTGGCGCTGTTCCATTGCTATTGGCCGCGGCCTATTTTGCCATTACAGGGACTTTGACACTCTGGCTTGACGTAATATATTTTAATATCACATTTTCAACCCATGAGACGTCTTACCAGAATCCCATTTCACAGAAAGTAGCCCTTAGTCTCCACGCGTTTTCAACCCTGGTCTGGTTTATCAGGACGGTGAATGTGTTTTTTGTGCTGGGCGTTATAAGCGTGTTTCAAAAATCTTTCTTGCGGAAGTACAGATATATCCCGCTGGTACTTCCAGTTTGGTTTATCCTTAGTCTGCTTGCGGTAAACATTCAAAACCACCATTACAACCATTACTATATTCAGGTAATGCCGGGCTTTATAATGACGGCGGCCTGCGGTGCGGCATGGATGGCGTTTAATGGCAAGCGCGCGTTTCGCCCCATGCCGCCAGATGTCCTGATTGCCACCTTTTTGATATTATCCCTCCTGATTTTCGACAACACGATGGCAAGGGCAGGCTTTAATATGCTCACTAAGTACACAGCGTCAACCGTGGCAGAGGAGCCGGTGTCGCTCTACATAAAAGAACACACCAAAGACAACGATACCATATGGGT
>JADFYL010000135.1 GCA_015233045.1 Nitrospirota bacterium
AATCACAAGTAGGCTCAGGCGACAGAAGCGAGCGCATAAGGACATACAATTTCCCCCAAAACAGGGTTACCGACCACAGAATTGGGCTTACCCTGCACAGGCTCACACAGGTGCTGGAGGGCGATATGGAGGAAATAATAGAGACCCTCTCAACACATTTCGAGGCCAAAAAACTTCAGGACATAGCTGTATAACTCCGCCGTGATCTTAAGATTGTCCGAAACCCCTGAGCCGGTTGTCCTTGAGACCGCGTTACAATATCTGAAGGCGGGAAAGATAATCGCCTACCCTACGGAGACATTCTACGGACTCGGTGTAGCCTACGACAACAGCGAAGGGCTGAGGCGGCTGTGGGAGCTTAAGAAGAGGCCCCCCGATAAACCATTTCCACTTATTGTGGCGGATGTTGATATGCTTGGGCTTCTGACCGGGGTAATCGAGCCTGTGGCACTGGCCTTAACCACGAAGTACTGGCCCGGGCCTCTGACGATACTTTTTAATGCCAAAGCGGGGCTGTCTTCCTTTATCACCGGCAAAGACGGCAAGGTGGCGGTACGGGTGCCGGGAGCCCCGGCGGCAGGGCTGGCAAAGTACGCCATGTTTCCCGTGACCTCAACCAGCGCAAATATATCAAACGCACCGCCCGCGTCAGACGCGCAAACCGTCCTTGACTACTTTGGAGATTCGATTGACCTGATAATTGACGGCGGCAGGACAAGAGGCGGCCTCCCATCCACTATCGTGGCGATAATCAACGGGCAGATACGTGTTATCAGGGACGGGGCGGCCAGGCTCTAATCAGCTTGCCGGACTTTCCGGATTTTTATATGAGTAAAGGGCAAGGTCCCTGATCTTCCTGTCTGCCCTTCTGAGGCGTTCACTGAATATATAGGCAAATTTTTTGTATAATTTTAACGTAATTATATCGTCGTAACTGTTCATAATGGCCTTGTCAAGCTCAAAGAGCATAATCTCTTCGTTGGCAACAGCCCTTGCGGAACGCGTGGAATCCTCAAGCAGGGCCATTTCACCGAAACACTCGCCCTTCTTAAGTTCTGCGAGGCGCTCTATCTTGCCGCTTTCCAATTGCTTGTAAATGGAGATAGAGCCGTCAACAATGACGTAAAACCTGTCGCCGGGCTGACCCTCGTCAAAGATGAGTTCGTCTTTCTTATAGCGCCTGAGTTTACTCATCCTGAGGAGTTTTACGATGTCCTCGTCTGTCATAAAAGAAAAGAAATCCAGTTGTCTGATCTTCGCGTATGTCTCGGCCACTACCGAGTACTCGCTCCTTGTGGCGTCGCTTATGGCCTTTTGGACGTCTGTCATTTGAAAGGGAAACTTTAAGACAGAGCTTACGCCGTCGTTATACAGTTGTTTCAATTCGCTGGCATTTAGATCATCTTTATAGAGCAGGATTATTCGTTTATGGCTAAGGGTCGGATGGGACTTAATCGTGTTTAAGAAGTCTGTCTTTGAGTTTATGATAGAGTCGTGGTCTATGATTATCAAGTCACATTTCTCGCGTAACAAGAATTCGACGACATTTTTGGGATCATTGACAGTATGAATGGCAGAGTAGCCGACATACCTTAACGTCCCTTTTGTAACATCCCGCACGGCGATGTCCCGCTGTATGACTACCAGAATACTTAGAGCTTTATCCACGCGTTTTCCCTCCGTTGTCCTTATTCCAGCCGCATTCACCCGGGCACATATCCGTCATAATGGTGCATGGCTCCGGGTGTATTACCACCTTGCAGTTGTTCAGCTCTTTAGAGATGCTGCCCTCTATTATATCCATTGTGGTATGGGTTTTGGCAATCGTTTCGTTAGCGCACACGGTAAGGTGTAAATCAATATGCCTTTCACTTCCGGCCTTCCGGGTTCGCAGTTCATGGTAGTCTTTAATGTAATCTGATTTGGAATCGAGAATTTTTTTTATTGATGTGACCTCTTCCTCCGGCAGCGAGTTGTCCAGAAGGGCGCCGATAGATTTTTTTGTTATCATAACACCCTCGTAAAAAATCAAAAGTGAAACACTGACGGCCGCGATGGGGTCTATAATATGGCGGCCTGTAAGCGCGATTAAGACAAGGGCTGCGAAAACGGTAAGCGAACTATAAATATCCGCCGAGAGGTGTTTGGCGTCCGCCTCAAGGGCGGGAGAGTCGGTCTGGCGTGCGACTTTAAACAGATAGCGGGAAGTAAAAAAATTAACTACAACCGACACCCCCATTACGGCGATGGCCACACCTGGCATATTCAATCGAACGCCCGTCTTGATTTTATCAATTGCCTCAAGGACAATCAACACCGCCGCGATGATTATCAGCACGGCCTCAGCCACGGCGCTCAGGTTTTCAATCTTTCCATGTCCGTAGGGGTGGTCTGAGTCCGGCGGCACACCGGCCTGCCTGATGCTGAAAAAGGCCATTATCGCCGCCGCAAGGTCTATGGAGCTGTGAATCGCCTCAGAGATTATACTTACGCTGCCGGTAATTGTACCAGCCATTACCTTGAACACTACAAGGGTTGAATTAGAAACGACGGATACAAGAGCAGCATTTTTTAGTCTCATAATCTGCCCGCCTTATATCTTCACAGGGTATGATTCCATTGATAGTTATAGTATATACGTTATAAAGGCAAAAGCGCAACCGCGCGTATTGAACTCCGCCACCATCAAAGCAAAACATATTTATACAGCAAACGAGTAATTACCCTCAAGAAATGCCTTCACGTACCAGTCCTTGGCCTCAAGGCTGCTTATTGCCATGTCAAGTTGCCTTGAGCATCCAAGCAGTCGGCCAAGCATCGCGAGCTTTTCCTCTGTCTCCCCTTTTGACGCCCCATTGAGCGCCGCTATTACCAAATCCCCTTTTACCTCTACCTTAAATCCGAATGCCTCTGCCACCTCTTTGATGAACAAGGCGCGCCTGTTTCTGCCGTCCACGCCCGCCCCGCCGCCGTTAAAACGAAAATTGATGTAATTGTTGATATAACTCTCACCGCAAAACGCGTCTATTATGGAGTAGTGGTACGCCAGCTTAACGCTGAAATTAATATAACTGTCCGTGATTATCACATACGCCTTCCCACCCTTTTCAGACACTCCCGTGTTCACAAATGAACGCGCCATCACAGAGGCCAGCCCCCCCATATCAATGGCTACCGCCCCTGACCAGCAGACGCCCTCATGCGACATACCACGCCATAACGCGTTAAACGGCACTGAACATATATGCTCTATGGATAACCTCTTCAAAAACTTTGCCTCATCAACGACCCCACCGTCAAGGTCAATAACATAAAACCGCAGCGGCACACGCTCCGATACAAGCACCTGCGCGGAGCCGCCGCCTTCTGTCAACTTCCCAATGCGAAACATCTCCTTTACTGATATTTCATGCACAAATCTGATTATATCGTGAACCGTCTGGATGTCCCCAGCGGATACCCCCGCCTCGCTTATAGTAACAAGATTGAGGTGGGTTATATTGTGCATGGCAGCCCTGATAACCGCCTCTGATTGAAAGGAAAACTCATCAGGTACAACCCTCTCCGGCGATGACAACAGGGTCTGCCTGCCGACGCGCCCCTCATATATGCGCCCGGTATCGCCATCTACCGTTACAGAGTCCACACCTCCCAGGCTCTCCTTTATGTCCCTGACGTTTATTACCATCGGGATACCGAACTCACGCGCCACCGTTGCAAGATGGCTTGTCCTGCTTCCGGTTTCTATTACCAGGGCCGAGGCCAGTGACATCAGCCTCACGTAATCGTTAGACGAATTTTTAGCGGCCGCCACCGCCCCTTTGGGAAATGTCGCAATCTGCTCAAACCTGTCCACAAAATATACCGGCCCGTAAGCCACGCCGCGGCTGGCCGACTCTCCTTCCGCTATAATATTTATCGCCGCTGGTGTTGCCTGCTGATATGCCGACGAGACAACCCTCCTCACCTGCAGTGGCCTGGCCTGAAGTATAACCACCCTACCCTTGTCATCCACTGCCCATTCTATGTCCTGAGGCGCTTCAAAGTGCCTTTCTATTATGCAGCCGAAATCGTACAGCGATTCTATTTCGTCCTCTGAAATTGTCGGAACCGCGCGTAAATCATCAGGGACGGCAACCTCTTTTACACTGCCGCCCTCGTCCAGTACCAACTCAGCGTTTTTATTGGAGATGCTCTTGCTGATTATGCCGCCGTCTTGTTTACGGTCTAAAATGTATGTGTCAGGGGAGATTGTCCCATCAACGGCATATCTGCCCTGTCCCCAAATCGAACTCAAAATGGCCTCGTCCTTATCGGGACTGCCGGGGTTCAGCGTGTATAGCACGCCGGCAGAACGGGAGTTAACCATCTCCAGCACCAAAACCGCCATAGGCATGTCCTTATCCCTGATTCTCTTGGCAAGGCGGTAAAACAACGCCGTCTTGCCATATTTACTGGCTATGACCTGTTTATACGCCTCAACAACGGCATCTGCCCTGACGTTCAATATGCTCTTAAACTGTCCGGCAAATGAAACCCTCCCGTCTTCACCAACGGCACTTGACCTGACAGAAAACCGTTTATCGCCACCTATCTTCATTACCTCATCCATAATCTGCCCTGCTATCTCTGAAGGCACATCGGCGTCCATAATCAATCGCTCTATCTCCTCAGAGGCCAAATCAATTCCGTCATAGGAGTCCATAGAAAGGGGGGCAAGCAGGGCGTCTATTTTTCGATTCAGGGCGTTGGCGGCCATAAATTCCCTATACCCGGCTGTCATTACCGAAAAGCCCCGCGGTGTGGGCAAATGTAGTACGTTATGAATCTCACCAAGATTGCTGGCCTTGCCACCCGTATCTTTTTTATCCTTTGCAGAGATTTTATCAAGAGGCGTGACAAATCCGCCCGAGGCCAACCCTAGCTCCTCATTGACAATGGCCATAGTGGTTTCTCTGATTTGCTCAAGCACTCCAAAGAGAAACATATAACGCCTGTCTGTCATATCGTTCAGACTTTGTATAAAACTGAAGGAAGTGCTGAAAATCCTTGCCATGTACGATTTCAGGGCGGGGACGGTTATGGTTTTCTTTTCGATTTCCTCTTCGATTACTGAAAGGGTGTTCAGAAGCTCGTTGTTTTTTAAAAGCAAATCCTTATAACTGTAATATCTTCCCCTGAGTTCCTGATAGTCGTCATCAGGGATGAGAAGCTCGTCCGAAAAATCATCTTCCTTTTTGCTGAACTTCCGAAACAGGGATTCGGCCTTGCCGTACAGCGCCCTAAATCTCATGCTTCGCTATAATCGCAATTTCCACCGAGGAAGTTCGTGGCGTAGTGCCTTATTGTCTGGTCATTACACTGCATGGCGTTGAACTGCCGCGTGTGGGCGGCCAATCTTCCCAAATGGTTCAGGAGTGTTTCCATCTCCAGTCTCGTAATGTTATCGGCACGGGCGATAACCGCACCGCCCTTTGTATTAACTCTCATGTCTAATTCCCTTAGTATCGCGGCTATAAGACGAGAACTATCCGAATTGGACGGAGTTTCGGCGGCAAATCTGAAATAGACATGGTTGTCCTTTATATTTTCACCGCAGTAACAATCAAGCATCATAAAATAATTCCCTAATCTCAATGTAAGATTAACATATTCCTGTGACACCACCGCCACGTTATCGCCATCATAACACAAAGCAGGCGTTTTGCGCTTTACCGGCGCCACCGGCATAGCGGTAGAGTCCTCACGGTGCTGCCATATGCCCGGCAGGCCCATCCCCTCTACTATCGCCTTAAATGGAACAGAGGTAATATGCTCCGGCGCGGCC
>JADFYL010000017.1 GCA_015233045.1 Nitrospirota bacterium
ATCTGTCGGCTATGGTGATTGACCCTGGCAAGGAGAAATGGCAATACGTGCCGGTGCACTATGAAGAGAGCGAATCCCCTGACAAGCGCTATCCATTTATTATGGTAACCGGCAATCTGATGCAGCATTCGGGGGCACTTTCGGTGATGTCCAAAAATCTAACAGAGGCGTTTCCGGGCGCCTTTATACAGATAAACGACAAGGACGCCGCAAGACATGGCATAGCAGACGGTGGCATGGTGCGCGTGGAATCGCGTCGAGGGGCAACTACGGTAAAGGTGGTAGTAACGGACGAGGTTACAGAGGGGATGATCTTCGCGCCGATAAATTTTGCAACCGCAAGATTAAACGAACTCACATACGGCTACGAAGGGGGAGCCGCCCCATTGACGGCCGTGCGGGTATCACCGGCGTGATTGACACCAAAATGCGTCCATAGAAGTAATATGATTTATATAACAAAGATGATTATGTTATAAGAATGATTGTTATACTTGGTGCCTGTCAATGAATAAGTGTTACAAATATGTCCGTGGAGATATGGAGTAGTTCAGCCGAACTCGCGTCATCCCTACGGACATTGAGAACTTGAGCGCCGTGGCTGAGGCTGTGCTGGTAATCATTGCGGCGGTGTTGATGGTATTTTAAAGGGGCTTGACACTCTGACGCCAGGGCATTTGACATTCTCCGCCGTGAAATATTATAGTTTCCCTGTGGGTACGAGTGTCTGGAAAAGGGTCGCAATGGTTGTTTGGTATGGCCTGCTGACGGGGTTTATTGGCGGACTTGTCGCGTTTTTTTTGGTGCTTCCCCTCGGAGTGGTGCTTCATGTGATGGGGATAAAGGTGTTTTTGTCCATTTCAAATGGTGGGATTTTCGCGTTGCGTTATGTGCTTGTCACCTTGCAGGCGGTTATAGCCGCCGCCGCGATAGGGTACTTCGCCTGGAAGGAGTTTTACAAACAAATTGACTAAAATGATATTGTTTGTATATTGTACCTGTTACAACGTTTGATTGCGTCTGTTAAAATATGTCTCTGATGGAGGGATTGTAGCGATGTATAGAAAGTTTGTTGTATATATTTTTGCGGCGGCGGTTGTCCTGTTTACGGCCTTAGCGGGCGCTGAACAGCCGGTAAAGCCGCAGCATTCGGGAACAATCCCTACCGACAACGCCATTCGTATCGGCATGGGCAAAAACACAGTAATCGAGTTCGAAGACCCTGACTGTCCTTTCAGCAGGAGGCTTTCCGCTTATATGAGTAAAAGGCAGGATGTTACACGCTACGTGTTTTTAACTCCGGCATTGCAAATTCACCCGGACGCCATGGATAAGGCCAGATTTATTCTCTGCTCAAAGAACAGTCCACAGGCATTTATAGACGTTATGAACGGCCGGTACGACAAAGAAAAACCACCCGTTTGTAAAGACGAGCAAATCGAGAAAACCCTCAAAGAACATAAGGAACTGGGGAGTAAGCTTGGCGCCTCGGCCACGCCCTATTTAATCATAAACGGTACCTATGTGCTTGGCGCTGATTTTGAGAAGATTGAGGGCGTTATCGGTCCGGCGCGGTAGGAGGCTTCTTGTAATAAAGCCGCGGGAAGCCGGCTCGGTCATCAACCCCTTCTGAAGTGGCTGATAATCATCAACCCCTTCTGAAGTGGCTGATAATCATCAACCCTATGCCGCATGTCAGGGCCATGTCTGCCACGTTAAACGCCGGCCAATGGTATTTACCGTAATAGAAATCAAGGAAATCCACCACCGAGCCGGTCACTATCCTGCCGGTCATATTGCCCGCAGCCCCACCCAATATAAGTGACAGCGCGAACATGTCCTTAGTGCCGAATATCAGAAGGCAGGCTATTATTATCAGCACCGCCGCGGACAATATGATAAACGGCTTGTTTCCCCAACTTTGAAACAGCCCGAAGGCCGAACCCTTGTTTCGCCAGTTCACGATGTTGAGATACGTCGTGACGGGGATAGAACCATAGAGGTGGAGTTTCTGTTCTATAAGATATTTCGTAATCTGGTCGGCCACAAAGACAAAAAATGAGATGAGAAAATATAGCCTTGCCGACGAGTTGACGCTCACGTCCGCTCCAGTTTTTTCAACACATGGTAACATCTCTCGCAAACTTCCGGTTCGTCAGTAAAACTTCCAACGGTGGCGCTGAAATTCCAGCAACGCCCGCACTTTTCGCCCTCTGCCCTGCTGACAACAATAAACAACTCCGGCAGTGTATCCTCCGAGTGGGACTGTTCCCTGAGTTCGCCGGTCAGGGCGCTCAAGGGCTGGAGCGTGGCCTGTGATACGATTAACAGCGTGGGCAGTTCTGGCTCGTAACCCTGTAAAACATCGTACTGCGCTTCACCGGCGAAGAGTTCAACTTTGGCCTCAAGTGCGTTGCCAATAAATTTCTCCTGCCTCTTTAATTCAAGCGCCTTGTTCACCACTGCCCTGATTTTCATAAATGTGCGTATGCGGTTGTCCAACTCGTCGTCAACAAATTGGGCATCGGCGGCGGGAAATGCGCTTAGAAAAACGCTCTCTTCGTTCACCACCTTATTAAGTTTCAGGGATTGCCAGACCTCCTCTGCGGTAAAAGAAAGAATCGGCGACATCAGTCCCGTAATGGCTAAAAGTATTTGTTTCATTGTCCACTGCGCGGCCCTTCTTTCTGCCGATTGCCCCGCAGCGGTATAAACCCTGTCTTTTATAATATCCAAATAGAATGAACTCATATCTACTATGCAAAAGTTGTAAAGGATGTGAAAGACCTCGTGAAAATCAAAACGCTGGTATGACAGCGTGACGTTATTAATCATGCGGTGTAGGCTGCTCATCGCCCATCGGTCAAGCTCCGTAAGCGAATCTCCGGGGTCATAGCCGTGCTCAAGGCCGCTGATATTTCCAAGCAGGAAGCGGCATGTGTTGCGAATCTTTCTGTATGCCTCGGTGAGGCGCTGGAGGATTTCCTTTGATATCCTGATGTCGAATTTGTAGTCCTCAGAGGCCGCCCAGAGCCTTAGAATCTCAGCTCCGCTCTGTTTTATAATGTCTTCTGGGGCAATGACATTACCCAGAGATTTAGACATCTTCTTACCCTTGCCATCAACGACAAAGCCGTGGGTTAGGACAGTCCTAAACGGCGCCGCGCCACGTGTGGCCATTGATGTAAGCAGTGAGCTTTGAAACCAGCCCCTGTGCTGGTCGCTGCCTTCGAGGTACATATCCGCCGGCCATGTGAGATTTGGCCGTCGCTCAAGCACCGCGGCCTGACTTACGCCTGAATCGAACCACACGTCCAGAATGTCAGTCTCTTTAATAAATGTGCCGCCGCCGCATTTTTTACATTTATAACCATCAGGGAGAAGCTCCCCCGGCTCAAGTGTAAACCACACATCAGACCCATCTTCTCTGAACCGCGCCACGGTCTTATTGAACACGCCATCGTCTATTACCGCCTCGCCACAGTCCTTACACAGCAGAAGGGCAATCGGCACACCCCATGAGCGCTGCCTTGATATGCACCAATCTGGCCGGTTTTTCACCATGCCATAAATCCTGTCTTTCCCCCATGAGGGCACCCACTGGACTTTTTCGATCTCCTCAACAGCGCGTTTTTTTAGATCGCCGTGTTCCATTGAGATAAACCACTGCTCAGTGGCGCGAAATATGACGGGCTTCTTACAGCGCCAGCAGTGCGGATAGGAATGGGTTATGGACTGCTCCGCAATAAGGGCGCCGTTACTCTTCAATGTTTCAATGATTTCCTTGTTTGCGTCAAAGACGAATTTCCCTGCGAGATTATCTCCCGCCGCGGCGGTAAATTTGCCCCTGTCATCAACGGGGACATATATATCAAGGCCATATTTTATTCCTGTGCGGTAGTCATCTTCGCCGTGTCCGGGGGCGATATGCACAACACCCGTACCGTCTTCTACGGTGACGAAATCCCCTGATACCACCCGCGACCGCCTGTCAATAAACGGGTGATGGGCATGAAGTCCCGCAAGCGTATTGCCTTTTACTTGTTTAACTATTGTACCGCCAAGTCCTATGTCCACAAGTTTATCAAGAAGCGGTGCGGCAACTATGTATGATACCCCTTCACCATCAACAACGGCATAGTCAACATCGGGATGGACGGCAAGCGCAAGATTCGCGGGCAGCGTCCACGGGGTCGTCGTCCATATAATAATAAAAACGTCCTTACCCTGCTTCTCTCCGAACAACCTAATGACACTATCAGCATCCAGTTTGAATTTAACATATACCGAGGGTGAAGTCTTATCCGCATACTCCACTTCGGCCTCGGCAAGGGCGGTGACACATGTCGGACACCAGTGGACGGGCTTCTTTCCCCTGTAAACATAACCGGCTTGTGCAATCTTATAAAACTCCGCCACGATGTCGGCCTCGTAGTCGAAGTCCATCGTGATATATGGGTTAGACCAGTTGCCGAATACGCCAAGGCGAATGAACTCATCTCTCTGGATGTCTATGAAGCGTTGCGCATAGGAGCGGCAGTGGGCGCGTTTTTCGATTATTGAGACGGTGAGTTTTTTGGCCCCCAGCTCTTTATCTGCCTGATGTTCAATGGGAAGGCCGTGGCAGTCCCAGCCCGGTACGTACGGTGAGTAACGCCCGCTCATGGCATGGAATTTAACGATTATGTCCTTGAGTATCTTGTTGAGGGCGTGCCCGATGTGGATGTGCCCGTTTGCATAGGGTGGGCCGTCGTGAAGGCAATATGGACTGTTGTCCTTGTTTTTCTCTTCCATCTTCGCGCGTATATCCGCCTCCCGCCAGAAGGCCAGGAAATCCAGCTCCCTTAGGGCAAGGTTCGCCTTCATAGGGAAGTTCGTATCGGGAAGATTTAAAGTATCTTTAAAATCCTTTGCCATAGCATAGAAAACTAACACTCTCAGGCAGTAAAAGTCAAGATACAGCATTATTTTTAAACGGTAATTTTGTTCTAACGAATAAACCAAGTTTTCATGGGAAGTTGCAATGATTTGCAGACTGTTCTTTTTTTCGTCTGTCATTCCGGCTTGTCCGGAATCTATCCTTATATCTCAGAATATGCAAAATCATCTTGGAACAGCCACTTAAGGGAAGATTCCAGACAAGCCGGAATGACAAAAAAGGACAAAGATGACAACAAACTAAGCAACTACCGCTTGCTTATGATGGAGAACAAATTTACCGTGGGTATCCCCTGCCCATCAGCCGTGGTGTTTTATCAGTGCCGCCTCAAAGGCTGTGACCATTTTGCCGCAAAAATTATCCCACGTCAGGTTGTCTTTTACAAACTGCCTTCCACGCGTTGCGATTTGTTTATGTCTTTGCCGGTTTAGGTACACATCCATGAGCGCTCCCGCATAGTCTTCGGTTACTGTGCCGATGCCCTCGGATTTTATCACAGGGGCCGCGGTCATTTCAGGCGATACGATAACAGGGGTTTCAGCCGTGAGCGCCTCAAACGGTGACAGCCAGCCGCCCTGGGATTTTACCGGATGAAGGAGCACGTCGGCGGAGTAGTACAGTTCCCTGAGTTGTTCCCTGTTTACATGCCCTGGCAGTTGTACTATGTCGTTAAGGGCGTTGTCGTTAATATATTTTTTTACGCTTTCAAAATATGCCCCGCCCTGAAATCCCGCCAATACCAATGATACGCCGGGGATTTTATCCCTCAATAATTTGACTGCCTTCACTGATTCAAGCTGATTCTTATATGGGTTAAACATGCCGGACTGAAGGACAATAAACCGGCCTTGATTTTCTGGTATCGTCTCAGGTGGGTTGGAGAAAAACCCGTAGTTTATCCCGTACGGGATTATCTGAGGGGTAAGCCCATACAGCGACTCAAAGCGCACGGCATTGAACTCGTCCGCCACTACGACGTTTCTTACAAACCGTCTGACGATAAACTTATCAAAGCCATAAAACATGGCCTTCATCAATCTCTTAGGCGCGGATTCCCCCGCCGTGCCGCCACCTAAGAACACCTCCGGCGGTTCGTTGCAAAGCCATACGGCGGGCTTGGAAATGGTGAACGCTGCAAGTTCGGCAGGGCAGTTGTGCAGGTTTATCACATCAAAACTCTCTGCGTGGCGGCGTACTCCCTTGCTTAAGAGCCACATATTTTTCAGCAAATCCCGCCAGTCGTCTGATGCCTCAAACGGCAGGGTTATGATTTCTGTGTGTTGATGTAATAAATCCCTTTCTATTTCGGGAAGGACTCCAGTGGTAAGCAGGGCGTGTTCAATATTATTCCTTGACAGATAGTTTAAAAGCTCAACGATGACTAGTTCCGCACCGCCGTAGATATACATCCGGGGGGCCACAACAAGCACACGCATCGTATCAGGCGTCTCCACGGGATTTGTAAATACAGCAGTTGCCGCAGGGCGGCGGACATTGCCCCGACTTGAGCATCGTTTTAAGATTCTTATAACGCTGTCCCCTCCAGATTTCTCTAAAGTTCTGGTTAAAAATGTTCCCAAGGGAGGTCTCGCGCTGGAAATCCCGCCGGTTTGCCTCATTTCCGGCACAGCAGGGGATTACGTCCCCTGTTGCGAAGATAAACGGCATCGTCCACTCAATACAGTTTTTCATAGGTGGCTTGTCAGTTGGCACGTCGAGATTCCATGTTATCTTTATCCCGTGTTTTTTACCCGCCTCAATCGCACCGGCTATGGTCTCCTCGGGGACTGTTATATAAAGGCCGTCAGTTTCCCTGTATCTGTGAAGCATTTGAGAAAAGAATATGGTAACGTCCTCACCATGGGCAAGCTCAGATACAAGCTCGACGTATCTGGCAACCTCGCCGCAGTTGAGTTTGTTGATTATATAGTGGAAGTTCATCTCAGGGAAAAATGCCCCCATCTCTTTTTTAATCCTGAAAAATTGCCTTACGTTTTCTGTGACCCTGTTCCAATCTGAACCAACACGCAGCGCCTCATACGTATCCTTCGTTGCCGCGTCCAGTGAGACGAAAAAGTTTTCGATGTTTATCTCAATAAGCCTTCTGGCGGCTTTGCCGTCAATAAAATAAAACGTGTCAAACAACTCCACGATTGCGCGTTTTTTCTTGACATACTCAAGCATGTTAAAGAAATCCCTGTGCATGAAACTCTCCCCGATGCCCGTCAGGCCTATCCACTTAAGGCGTGGAAACTGGTCAATAATGTGTCTGAAATTATCGAAAGACATGTCAATGGCAGGCTCTGACCAGTACGTGTGCTCACACTGAACGCACCTCAGGTTGCACCGTGTTGTCACCTCAACCTCCAGATACTGCGGATGGCCGTCCAAAAGATATAACAGCTTTATGATAAGCGGATGGCGCGCAAACCAAAATATGTGGTAATGCAGGTAGTTATAGGCATAGCGAATACCCTTGTATCTAAGAGTGGCCATCACGCGCCTCAATCCTGACAGGTATTTTGTCATACAGACAGCCTTTCTAAGTCGGCGTCAACCATCATGTGGACGATGGCCTCGAATCTGGCCTTAGGGTACCATCCGAGTGTTTTATTTGCCTTCTCAGAATTTCCCCATAGCGTGTATACCTCTGTGGGGCGGCTGAATTTCGAATCAAACCTGACATAACGCCCCCAGTCGTTTATGCCGAGACGCCTGAACGCGGTATCAAGAAACTCGCGTATGGAGTGGATTTCACCGGTTGCGATAACATAGTCGTCCGGCCTTTCATGCTGGAGCATGAGCCACATTGCCTCCACATAATCCCCTGCAAACCCCCAGTCGCGCCTGCCGTCAATGTTTCCAAGTATTAACTCATCGGCAAGGCCGAGCTTTATTTTAACAGCGCCTGAGGAAATCTTTCGGGTGACGAACTCCTGCCCCCGGATTGGGGATTCGTGATTAAACAGTAGCCCGTTGCAGCAGAACATGCCGTAGCTCTCGCGAAAATTTACCGTCATCCAGTAGGCGTAGAGCTTGGAAACGGCGTATGGGGAGCGCGGCTTAAACGGGACATCCTCGTTTTGAATGCCGTTTATGTTGTTGTTGCCGAAGAGGTCGCCGGTTGAGGCCTGAAAGAGTCTGGCGTTTGGCGCAAAGCCGCGCATAGCGTTAAGCAGATAAAGTACACCGAGGGAGTTTATCTCAGTGGTAGTCTTTGGCTGTTCCCATGATACGCCCACAAAGGATTGGGCGGCAAGATTGTATACCTCATCAGGGGTGATGAGTTTAAAGATAGTCATAAGGGATTTTTCGTCTGTCATATCGCCGGTAACAAATTCCACATCGTTTGTAACGCCCAGATAGTCCGTGTTACCGAAGTTGGTATTGGAGTACCGTCGGATGAGTCCATAGACCTTGTACCCCTTGTCAAGCAGCAGACGTGCCAGATATGGCCCGTCCTGCCCAAGAATTCCAGTGACTAACGCCGTTTTTTTTGCCATTTTTACGATGTGTCCTCCATAATTTGCACCCTCTCACCCCCAAAATGAGATTATAACAAAAATCGCTTGATATAAAAAACAAAATTATAGTACACTTACCATCTGTTTAAAATTCCTATGAAAGAGGTTTAAGAAATGGCAAATACCGTACATATAATTGACGTAACGAATCGTGACGGCGTTCAGACGTCCCGAATACTCCTCCCAAAGCTGTCCAAGACGATGCTGAATATCTATCTGGACGAGATGGGGATATTTCAGTCCGAGGTAGGGTTTCCGACACTTAAGCATGAGGTTGGCTACATCAACGCAAATCTGAAATTGTTTGAGAAAGGCGTTATGAAGCAAATACATCTTGAGGGCTGGTGCAGGGCGGTCGTTGAAGACATTGAGACTACATTTAAGAATTGTCCTAAGATGAAGCATTTGAACATCTCAGCCTCCACGTCTGATATTCTGATACAGGGCAAGTTTCAGGGCAGAAAGACGTTTAAGGATGTCATTGATGGGATGGTAAAGGCCCTGCGTGCGGCCAAAGACGCGGGGGCGGATACCGTCGGTGTGAACGCCGAGGATGCCTCACGCACTGATCTCGACAAGCTGGAGGAGTTTATTATCGCTGGCAAAGAAAACGGCGCCTCACGGTTTCGGTACTGCGACACGCTTGGCAGTGAAGACCCGATTTCCATGTACGAGAAGATTAAGACCTTATCTGAGAAGACAAAATTCCCCATAGAGATGCACTGCCACAACGACCTTGGAATGGCTGAGGCGATATCCATAGCCGGGGCGCGTGGCGCAATTGAGTGTGGGATAGACACATACATCAACACCACGGTAAACGGTTACGGTGAGCGGGCGGGAAATGCTGACCTTGTGTCAATACTTCTGGCGCTGAAGTTTTCCCCGTATTTCATTAAAAAAGAGATCACAAGCGACAATGTTGACCTAAAAAAATCATGGAGGATAGCGCGGTATGCCTCCTACGCCTTCGGGCTTCCAATCGCAATAAACCAGCCCGGAGTGGGGGCGAATGCCTTTGCCCACGAATCGGGGATACACGCCGACGGGACACTCAAAGACCGCCGCAACTATGAACTCTACGACTATGAGGAGGTGGGCAGGGGAGAGCCTGATCTCCTGCAGACCGGCAGGGTGATAACCACAGGGGCATACGGCGGCATAACAGGGTTCAGGCACGTGTATGACGGCCTTGGGATTCATTTCAATAGCGACTACGAGGCCAGAGAAATCCTTGAACTGGTACAGTACGCCAATCTCCACACGCAAAAACCACTGACCGACGATGAGCTGCGATTACTGGCTAGCCATCCGGACGAGGCAAGGGCAATACTGAGGATAAGCCTATGACAGTTCATGATATAACATTGATACCTGGCGACGGTGTAGGGCCGGAGATAACCGACGCGGTGGTGAGGGTTATTGCCGGGGCGGGCGTTAAGGTGAATTGGGACGTTCAGCACGCTGGCACTGACGTGTTTGAGGCCGAGGGCGTGCCGCTTCCCGCACGTGTCATAGACAGCATAAAAAAGAATAAAATAGCGCTTAAAGGGCCGGTAACAACTCCAGTGGGGACGGGGTTTCGGAGTGTAAACGTAACGCTGCGCCAGGAGCTTGATTTATATGCCTGCCTTCGTCCCTGTAAATCATATGTGGGGGCGCGGTGCGTATATCCGAATGTTGACCTTGTCGTGGTACGGGAAAACACTGAGGACCTGTATGCCGGCATAGAGTTTCAAAAGGACAAGAAAGAGACGCTTGAATTGATAGATTTCATAGCGTCAAAGACAAACAAGTCCATACGTTCTGACTCAGGTATCAGCATAAAGCCGATTTCGGTATTCGGCACGGAGAGGATAGTGCGTTTTGCCTTTGAGTACGCGGTGGCAAACGGCAGAAAAAAGGTGACCTCTGTGCACAAGGCAAATATAATGAAGCACTCAGACGGGCTGTTTTTAGCGGTGGCCAATACGGTGGCGGAGTCATACCCTGACATTGAATACGAAGACAGGATAATCGACAACATGTGTATGCAGTTGGTGCAGAAGCCGGAGTTGTATGACGTGCTGGTGCTGCCGAACTTGTATGGCGACATAGTGTCGGACCTGGCGGCGGGGCTGATTGGGGGACTGGGGCTTGCACCGGGGGCGAATATAGGCGGTGAGATGGCGGTCTTTGAGGCCACGCACGGCAGCGCTCCAAAGTATAAGGGCCTGAACAAGGTAAACCCGATGGCAATGATGCTCTCAGCAATCATGATGCTGAACTATATAGGCGAGCGCGAAGCGGCCACCCGCATAGACTCGGCAATCGCCTCCATAATCAAAGAGGGCAAACACGTCACCTACGACATGAAACCCACGCCGGACGATCCAACGGCAGTAGGGACATCGGAGGTTGCCGACGAAATCATGAGAAGATTGTAAAACGTGGCGAGATTTACGGGTTGTAGGGGGGTTACCCCCCTACGCCGTTAATCCTTTTTCTGTCGTTTTTGCAGGGTGTTAACAGCAAGCGCCACTGTCAGAGCCGCAACCGCAGGACGGTTCCCCCCCGGTTATCATGCCGTTAATGATTGCGGAGGCGCAGCCCACGCCTGAGGTTACTGTTATTGCACCGAAGGCGCAGTTGTTTTCACACGCACCGCACTCCATGCACTTGTCCTTGTCGGTTACGTTGGCCTTGCCGTTTGCCATGATAAAGACGCCATGCGGGCAGACCTCTGCACACATGCCGCACCCCGTACACCTGTCGCTGTCAAATTGCAGTGTCGCCACACCGGCTAAATATATCATAGTACCCCCGATTTATATAGGATCAACGAAATCAACGAGGCCGCCCCGGCGATTACATAGCCGAAAACAGCATACCTCAGCTCCTTCTTAACGCCCGACATCCCTGTAAAGGTTGTAGAGCCAGTAAACTGAAGGGCGGCAAAAGAACTCACGGCTGGAAAAAACAACCATGTAAACACCATAAGAGAGACAGGCATCGCCGAAATTAATTTCATGACTAAAACCATGGCCAAAAGCCCTGCTATCCATCCCTTCAGCGAAAATGCCCTAAATGGAATCACCGGCAGAAATGCCGGCGTTATAAACGCCCCGGCTAAAACGGCTACAAGGCCGAGCAACAGAAAAGGCGCTCCGCCGTAAAACGCGTCTCTAAAGACGATCCCCGTACTATGCGCCCCAAAAAAAATCAGCACCGCAGCCGCATACACCGGATACCACTTGAGCATAGGAATTATCTCCATCGGGGTTAGTACCAACCTGTCTGCCATAGGGAAATGAATGGCGCGCATTTGCGCCGTTGCCTTATAGCCATTTTTGATATAGGCCGCAATATCCGCCGCGTAAACCGGGCCAAACAGGACTTTAAACCCCGTGGCCTTAACGACCTTATACGCGCTTATTCCTACCGCCCCAAGCTGAGGCACAATAAGCCTTCTGTGTCGCACACAAAGGGGCAGATTCGTATCAGATATTTTTTTTATCAACTCTTCAGTGGAGAAAGTCCCTTTTCCTGCGGCACACCACACATTTATGCCCTTTGTGTCGAGCACTAAAACCCATGTGTTTATCCCCGCAAGCGCACTCCTTAACTTATCGAAGCTCAACTTGTAGTTGGCGCTAACAAACACATCCGAGTCCTCTGAAGGCTCACCCACCGCGTAAAGCCCGGGGTTAACAGTATAGTTATTTCTGAACGAACTTAGCCGACACTTCACTGCACCCCATTTATCGTTTCGTGATAGTGTCGCAGAGACCTTCTTAATGTCTAACACAGTTTTTAAGGCGGCAGCACCGGGGGGCGAAGTTTGAGCGCACTGGCATCCGGCATTATTGGAGGCAGTCTCAGCAGGGCAGCAACCGCCGCTGTTCGCCTTTTCAGAATTAACCATTATACATAAATAATATCACAGCTCTGGCGTTGTTGGCAAATCCCGCGCTAAGGGCAAACGCATTAAAGAAATAAAGTAGAAGTAGGCATCTGCCATAACTGACAACAGAAGCAGACAAGAAATTGTAGCAGAGAAATGTAATATGTGTTAATATAAAGGAGGCGGAGTCGGGTTATGATCCAAAACCGGCTCATATATGTACTTTGGTAATTATATGGTAGTGCCTGTATCATTATCGGGCTGCCGGAGAGGAAAAGGAGGCAATATGAGTGAAGTTCAGTCATGTCCGATGGCAAAAGTGGGAAATATACTTTTATTTACAGATGGTACCGAATTCAGCGAGGGGGCTATTCGTACCGCCTTAAAATTGGCCTCAAGATGTTCGAGTACTCTCTTTGTGATGGGGTTTGTATTTGAAAATACCGATGGAGAAACATATTTGCCTCGTGAGGTTGATAAGATGGCAGACGGCGTAAGCCAGTACATATCTTATGTTAAAGAAAGGGCTGCCGCTCTCAACCTGGATTGCCAAATTATCTTGTCATATGGCGACACACCACAACAAAGTATAGTAGAACATGTACAAAAGAACCAGATAGACCTGTTAGTGATAGGACGACGGGGATACAAAGGCCTCCTGAAATTTTTAGCCGGGGAGGTAGCGGCAGACATTATAGGGCGTGTTACATGTAAAGTGCTTGTGGTACCAAGGGGTGCCACGCTGGAGGGGAAAACGGTTCTTGTTGGCATAGATGGTTCAAAGCACAGCGAATCGGCGGCAAAAGAAGCGGTTGAAGTAGCAAAGCGTTTAAAAGGTAATCTTATCGTACTATTTTCTATTCACTCCGAAGATGAAAGAAAATACGCCCGATACCATGTTGACATGACTGCTAAAATGTCAACGGAAGGAGGCGTTGACGCTGAAACTCTTGTGCCGACAGGCAGGTCATATAAAATGATGTTGGAAGTTGCAGATGAAAAAGGAGTGGACATGATTGTGGTCGGAAGTTACGGAGTAAGCGGGTTTAAAAAACTATTAAAGGGAAGCGCAACAGAAAAACTTATTGAGCAGGCTAAATGTCCGGTTTTAGTTGTTAACGCCGGGGAATAAATAAGTTTGTGGAGACTGATAGAGTACGCGTTAAACGACGCCGATTTTAACATGGCGGCAGATGAGGCAATTGCCCTGATGGTCGAATCTGGAGATTCCCCGCCGACGCTGAGGTTTTACGGCTGGACAGTCCCCTCGGTAACTATAGGGGCGTTTCAGCGCATCGCCAATATAAACACCTCCGCGTGCCAGACCCTGAATATCCCCGTTGTGCGAAGGCCCACAGGAGGGCGCGCAATCGTCCACGACGACGAGCTGACGTTTAGTCTTTCAACCGGCACACGCACCGCGCCATTTTCTGAGAGCCTGCTACACAATTACACTACCATAGGGACGGCCTTTTTCCAGGCGTTTCAGCGGCTAGGGCTTGACTGCGCAATAACACAAAGGCGGCTCAAACGGTCAGAGGCCAGCCCCGCCACCGCAAATCCCATGTGTTTTTCAGCAGCCTCATACAGTGAGATAACCATAGATGGAAGAAAAATCCTCGGCGCGGCTCAAAAGAGATACCGCGGTGCGCTGCTTGAGCAGGGGTCAATCCCCCTGTCAGTAAACCGCCCACTGCTTTCGCAAGTATTTGGTCGCGGCGACTCCGACAATGACACGGTTGCTGGTCTCAGGGAGTTTGACGATTCCATAACACTACCGTCTGTACAATCCTCCGTAGTTCTGGCCTTTGAGGAGGTTTTTAAAGTACGCCTTCATCCTGGGCGTCTTGCTGATGGTGAGATGTCTCTGGCTCAGGAACTACTAAAGAAGTATCAATCTCCACAGTGGACATTTCGGAAATAGGTGGGGCGCTGCCTTGCCCTTCGACGCCAAAATAATAGGAAAACAACACGGCTACAAATAAAATCCCCATATAGTACTGCACAGCCTGCACCAGTAAATGATATGGAAACACCATGACAGTGCCTATAACTGGTATCAGCGCAACGCCAAACACGCTGCCGGCAATCATTACATTAGCCGAGAAATAAATTACCACACAGAGCATATAAAATCCAAAGGCCGACGGGCGCTTAAGGATAAATCTTACGGCCTCGTTGGCGGCCTGCCCTGCCGCCATCCCTTTAAAGACTAACGCTGCGGTGCCGTAAAATGTTATGGCAAACGTCCCCGCAAAAAGGAAAAGAAATGTTACCGCGGCAACCATAACTGATAAAATCGCCATAAACGTGGACAATGATTTGTTCATGCCTTCTAAAACATGTATAATAGATTTCAGAGGGAAGACCGAGGCCGCAAGCAGTAGTAAGATAACAATCACCACAGCCCCGACTATGGTCGTAAAGCCAAGAACCGGCCCAAAGAACCGCTTGCCCTCTGAGAAAAACCCACTCATCTGAAACTTAAATCCCTCATCTCTTATCCCCCCGGCAATCATCCCGCACGACCCGCCATATACATACAGGGCAGCAAATGAGGCCACCGTAATATACACTAAGACAATCGCGGCTATAACAACCGCCAACACCAAATACTTAGAGGACAACAGTTCGCCAATGTTGTTGGCGTTAAGGTCTTTCAGCGAGGCCAGCATTCCCGTGCCAAACGCCAGCGCCGCCACTACAGTCGGTATAATTAACACAATTATGAATCCTATGAACAGGGCATACGTGGCGGCCATTTTTACCGGCACAAGCAGTATGTTCTTGTTTGCCGCGTCAAATCCCTTATAAAATGTCTCTTTGTAAGTCATACGATTTCTATCTCCTCAAACAGTCCACGTGGAATATCCTTTATAAACCTTGACGGCCGTATCAGGCCGGCATAAGAAGTATATGCGTAACACAGGTAAAGCTCATCGCACGCCCTTGTGAGGGCTACGTAAAAGAGGCGGCGTTCCTCCTCCTCGTCCCAGTTCTTGCCGGACTTAATTGAGGGGAACTGCCCGTCGTTCAGGCCAATGACAAACACGGTCTTCCACTCCAGCCCCTTTGCCTGATGGATGGAGGACAGGACTACGTGTTCGTCTGTGCCCCCGCCTCCTGAATCAGTGGCGGCCATCGGCTGTTCTGACCCCTGAATAGCCATCTCACTGAGAAAGACATCTGTGGAGTTATACTTGACCGCGTACTCGCTTAGTTGGGTCAGGTCTCTTAGTCTGTTGTCGGCGTCAGGGAATGTGAGAAAGAGGTGTTTTTCATAGCTGCCTTTGAGGGCGGTGTCAAGTGCCTCTGATGGGGCGTTAATCTTCCTCAGCTCGTCCAGACACTTCACAAGGACGGTGAAGTGTTCAATGCCTTTTTTGGGTACAATTCTGCTGGCGGCGGCAACCCTGTCAAGCGGGTCAGCGGCCTCAATCAGGAATCTCCATATCTTATCCGCAGTGGCGTTGCCAATACCGGGGAGCATTTTCAGCAGTCTCTTCCAACTGATCTCGTCACATGGGTTTGAGATTATCCTCAGATAGGCAAGGATGTCCTTTATGTGCGCCTGCTCAAAGAACTTCATGCCGGAGCGAACGTCGTATGGAATCCCCAGACGGGTAAGTTCCATCTGAACCTCCATAGATTGGTAATGTGAACGGTAAAGGACGGCCATGCTGGAGAGGGAGCCGCCCTCGTCAATGGTATCCTTTATCATGGAGGTGACAAAGAGCGCCTGCTGCCGTGTGTCCTCAAGGGGGACAATGGCGGGAAGTTCGCCGCCCTCGCGCACTGAGACGAGGTTTTTACAGAACTGCCGCCGGTTGGCCGCTATTGCGGCGTTTGCGGCGTCCAGGATTTGGGGTGTGCTTCGGTAGTTGGTCGTGAGTTTAAAGATTTGGGAGTCGGGATATGTGTTTTGAAAGTTGAGGATATTTTCGAAATTAGCCCCCCTGAATGAAAAAATAGACTGTGCGTCGTCCCCGACCGCCATGATATTGCGGTGATAGGACGACAGCAGCTCTACGACCTCAGCCTGAAGCGAATTGGTGTCCTGATATTCGTCTACGAGGACGTGCTGAAATCTCCGGCTATAGTAATCTCTGACATCTTCATGGTCTTTGAGCAGGGTAACCATGTTTTGCAGTATATCGTCAAAATCAACGAGATTGAGTTCTCTTTTTTTCTTTTCATAGAGGGCAATTACATCTAATATTAACTGGACATTTGCCTCAAGAGCCGGAAATCGCTCCCTGATAACCGCCTCAGCGGTCTTTGAGGTGTTCCTCGTATATGAATGCAAATCTGTGAGAATAGAGGCCTTTGGCAAGAGCTGCGCGTCCTTGTGTGCGGAGGCCACACTGGTGCGGCAGGT
This sequence comes from Nitrospirota bacterium, assembly GCA_015233045.1. Lineage (GTDB taxonomy): Bacteria > Nitrospirota > Thermodesulfovibrionia > Thermodesulfovibrionales > Magnetobacteriaceae > Magnetominusculus. The sequence goes on from JADFYL010000017.1 coordinate 16,725, forward strand.
GTCAAATAAGTCTTTGGTGTCCGTTCTATCCAGAATAGAAAACCCGTCTTTGTAGCCAATCACACCCGCGTGGCGCTTGAGGATGAGGTTTCCTATGTGGTGAAAAGTACCACCCCAAAGGGCTGCCACATCCGCGCCAATCAGAGACGCGGCGCGCCTCATCATCTCCTTAGAGGCCTTATTCGTAAACGTAAGCAGGAGGATATCAGATGGCGATACGCCGTTTTCAACAAGCCACGCCACGCGGTAGGTCAACGTGCGGGTCTTGCCTGTGCCAGCCCCGGCAAGGACAAGCATCGGGCCTCCGGCACAGGTGACGGCCTCAAGCTGCTGCCGGTTTAGCTCCTCGTCAAACCTCGTAGTGCGCGCTGACGGGGCCACATTCAGGGCATATTTTTTCATGGGGTATAATACCATGATTTACCCTCAGACTGTCTAAAATAAATTAGATATATTAAAACAGAAATGTTAGAATGTGTATAGGACGATATGTTAGAAATAGCCAAACAAGAGATAAGCTTCGGGTTTACGAACGAGACGTTCCAGCACGGGATTCACATGTGCCACGTATATAACGATGACGCCGAACGCGATATGGTGTTAGAGAAGTTTGTGACAAGCGGCTTATCAGCAAACGAGAAGGTCATAGTCCTTGCAGACGCGGATACGCCCGCGGAGATAGACGAATACCTTGCTGGTATCGGGCTGTTTGTGGATAAAGAGAGAAAAACCGGCCAGTTCGTGATAGATTATTTCATAAGGGCATATAGTCTGGACGGCAGATTCGACGCCCAACAGATGATTGAGAGGTGGAAGGGATATTGTGCGCAAGCGCGGGAAGAGGGTTACACGGCAGTGCGCGTGGCTGCTGAGGCCCTGTGCCGTCAGATGCGCGTACCATGCTCTGAACAATGGGATGACTACGAGGCAAGGCTTGACAGGCTCGTCTGTGCCTATCCCTTCAGCGGTATTCTCTGCCAGTACGACGCGTCGCTGTACTGCGGCAAGCTCATTCTGGACATCATAAGCGCTCACCCGTTAATGGTCGTGCGGGGACAGATTGTAAAGAATCCATACTACATACGCCCATGAGGGGGTGATCATTTTGAAGACTGTGCCGCGTCGGCTAAACAGGTTTAATCAGACAGTTTAGGTGGTTGCCCTGTGGTGTCGGCCAGGTGCCTGATCATCCGGCCATCCACCATGTAGATAATCATCTCGGCGATGTTTGTGGCGTGGTCGCCAATGCGCTCAATGTTTCTTGATATATATATCAACTGGCTTGCGTGTACGACGTTTCCTTGTTCTTTTGTCATTACCAGCATCAGCTCGTTGACGACAGAGGCGTTGAGGTCATCCACCTCCTCGTCCCGCTCAATGACGTCTTTGGCCAGCGCCTTATCTTCATTAACAAACGAATCAATGGCGTCTTTGACCATGCGCTGGACAATCTCTCGCATAATGGAGAGGTCTGAGTATGCCCTCATGGGACTTGCCTCAGAGAGTTTCAGGGCGCGCTCGGCAATATTTACGGCGTGGTCCGCTATGCGCTCAAGGTCTGTGGTTATCTTCATCCCCGTAGTTATAAAGCGCAGGTCCCTGCCCACGGGCTGCCTCCTCGCTATGAGCCTTATGCACTCCTCGTCTATTTGCACGTCGTATGTGTTTATCAGAAGGTCTGCCGCAATTACCGAGTTGGCGATGGAAGGCTCCTGAGTAACAAGCGCCCTGACGCTGTCCCTTATGGACACCTCAACCAAAGAGGCCATTTTTAATATCATCTCCTTTAAGTGCTTGAGTTCGTTGTCCCGAATCGCCATTAGCCGAACCTTCCCGATATATAGTCCTCTGTGAGTTTATTGGACGGATTTGTGAATATCATATCCGTACTGTTGAATTCGATTAGCTCCCCAAGCATCATAAACCCCGTGAAATCGCTCATCCTCGCCGCCTGCTGCATGTTGTGTGTAACGACGAGTATGGTGACGGTCTCCTTCAGCTCAACGGCAAGCTCCTCAATTTTAGAGGTGGATATGGGGTCAAGGGCAGAGGTTGGCTCATCGAAAAGCAGCACCTCCGGGTTTACCGCAAGGGCACGCGCAATGACAAGGCGCTGCTGCTGCCCACCGGAGAGCGTATAGGCGCTTTCATGGAGCTTGTGCTTTACCTCATCCCACAGGGCGGCCTGCCTGATGGCGGACTCAACATGGTCACTTAGCTCACCCTTCTTTCTGATCCCCCTTAGTCTGAGGCCGTAGGCAATGTTGTCAAATATGGACATGGGAAATGGAGTGGGCTTTTGAAATACCATCCCTATGCGGCTGCGTAAATCTATAACGTCTATATCGTCGGCAAGGATGTTTACATTGTTAAAGACGATCTCACCTTCGTAGCGGCTCCCCGGGTAGAGGTCGTGCATCCTGTTAAAACACCTCAGCAGTGTCGTCTTACCGCAGCCGGACGGCCCGATAAGCGCCGTTACCGCGTTGTGGTGAACTGGCACGTTTATGTTTTTTAACGCCTGTATGTTGCCCGCGTAATAAAAATTCAGGGCCTTCACATCTATCGCGGCCCCGCTTAGCACGTCAGCGCCCGCCTCGTCAACCGCCATTGTCATTCCATCACCTTACATAAATATTTATAAAAAAAACACTACCTGCCGACAATAACTTTAATCGTCGTACCAGAGCCTTCCTCGCTTTCGATTTTCATCTCCCAGTCATGGGCCTTTACTATATGTTTAACTATGGCAAGGCCAAGTCCTGTGCCCCCCAGCTCCCTTGAGCGCGACGGGTCAACCCTGTAAAATCTCTCTCCAAGCCTCGAAAGACAGCGTTTGGGGATGCCGCAGCCCGTGTCTCTGACAAAGAAGAAGTGTCGCCGTTCATCAATGCAGAAACCGACTTCTATGCCGCCCTTCTGTGTAAACTTAATGGCGTTATCTATTATGTTCAGCAGCACCTGGATTACTCTGTCGCGGTCGGCGTTCAGGGTTAGGCGGCTGTTCAGGGATTTGTCGCATTTTGTGTCCGTAGAGCGCCTTATGTAAAGCCCCTTGGCCTCGGCGCTACCCCTTAGTGTCTCAATTACGTCGTCAATTATCTCTGAGAAATCTATCTCGGTCTTTTGTAATTTCACAACACCCAGCTCTATCTTCGATATAGTCATCAGATCATCAACAAGCCTGTTCAGCCGCTCACTGTGAAATATGATGATCTTTAAGAATTTAATGCTGTCCTCCCTGTCCTCTATCGCCCCCTCTATGAGCGTCTCCGCAAAACCCCTGATTGCCGTTACAGGGGTCTTTATCTCGTGTGAGACATTCGCTACGAAGTCCTTTCTCATCGTCTCAAGTTTTTTTAGTTCTGTGATGTCGTGAAATAGTATGACCACGCCCGTGAGGTCATTTTTCTTATAAAATGGATACATTCGCACCTGCATATATTTCTCAAACGGATACTCAAGAAATATCTCCCCGCATTCGGTCTTATCGTATTTCTTAACGTTATCAAGCATCGTAATAAGCTCAGAGCTTCTGATGATTTCAATGAGGGGTTTATTTTTAATCGGCCCCTTGTAGTTGAAAAACTCTGAGGCGTTGTCGTTGACGTAGACGAGTTCGTTCTTGTTGTCAATGATGGCGAGGGCGTCGGGGATGCTCTCAAGGATAGCGTTCAGTTGGGAGCGTTCCTCTTCGGTTCGGGCGAATTTTTCGTTTAGCCTTCGGGTAACATCGTTGAGGGAATTATATACGCCGGCAAGGTCGGGATAATCCTCAAAAAACACCTTGTCCTCAATAACCCCTTTTGAGACCATCTCTGAAAACTGCTCTATTTCCTTCAGGAATTTTTCCTTCTTTCTGTAATCCCGAAAGATAAAACTCACCGTTACAACTGAGCCCAAAAAGGAAAAGGCAAAAAATGCGTACGTCAAGTGGGCGGATAAGTTGGACTGAATCTCCGTGGCCAGAACCACGCTCTTTACGTAGAATGAGGCGATTAAATAAAATGCGGCGATGGAGAAAATCATCAGGGCATACACCACCCCCACGCGCAGGATTAGTCGTTTAAGGTTCACGCGCCGTCCTCAAAGTAGTAGCCGATGCCGCGTCGGGTCTTTATATAAACAGGGCTAGATGAGTCCTCTTCTATCTGTTCTCTCAGGCGGCGGATGTGGACATCCACAGTTCGGGGCTCTACAAATGCCTCGTCTTTCCAGACCGCGTCAAGGAGCATGTCGCGCGAAAGCACCTTGCCCTTCCTCTGAATCAGGTAGAGGAGGAGCTTAAACTCCGTGGCGCTGAGTTTTACAGCAACGCCCTTCTTTTGTACCTTGTATGTGTCAGTGTCTATTTCTATATCGCCGATTTTGATGGTTTTCAGTAACGGCTCTACGGCGGCCTTTTCGCGGGTACGCCGCAGCACGGCCTTGACGCGCGCCGTCAGCTCGCGTATGCTGAACGGTTTCGTGATATAATCGTCGGCGCCCATCTCAAGGCCAAGCACCTTGTCAAACACCTCAGACTTGGACGTTACCATGATGATTGGAACGGCGGCGGTCTCATCAGAGGACTTGAGGATTTTACATAGGTCAATACCCTGAATACCGGGGAGCATCAGGTCGAGGATTATCAGATCAAACCGCTGTTCCCTGATTTTATTCAGCCCGTCCTCACCGTCAAAAGACGGCGTGACATGAAAACCCTCTTTAGCCAGGTTATACGATATCAGCTCTACGATGTCTTTTTCGTCATCAACGACGATTATCTTCTTTTTCATCCGTGCCATCTCCCGCATAGTTTCACACAAATCAGACGATTTTTGCAAATCAGCACAAGGCCGCAGACGCTGGCAGACACCACGGGCGCGGAAAAAAAACACCTACACGGTACGTACAGTGAACTTCAACGCGGTTAAAAGATATACTAAACAAAGTACGCTAAACAGCGATACAGTCGCTTTTTTCGAACAGACTCCTTACATAAACAGGACAGACTTCGTAGATTTTACTCTGGCACATCTTCATATTAACACAGGCAAGACAATCAGCGGAACAAGTCCTTTCCCTATTACACTCCTTACTCAACATTTCAAAGTATGGACACATAAGTTCTCTCCTCCATAACTCAAGTCTGCACTCTCGCCTGACACCCCACGCTCAATACTAACATGCCCCATGTTACAATAGAATGAACGTTATGTTACATTTTGATTACAAAAAAAATATATAGGGGATATGCCCGGAGGGCTCGCGCTATGTGTAATGAATGGCTGATGAATGGAATGGCTTACCATAAAATGGTATCCGGCTACATGGTTTTTACCGATATTGTAAGGGTATAATTTTTATAATATCCTTATAATACATAGTGTTATCAGGGCTGAAATCTTTGGCACGGATATTGCGATATATACGCTATCCCACGCGTCCTGAGACATGGGGAGGGGACAGCGGGCATAGTCCGCCCTATCTAAAAAACATAAGCAGTAAGGGAGAACGACATGGAAAAAGACTTTCACTATGACATTATTTATTCAATTGCAAGGTTAACAGAATGTGCTAATCCAGAAATCATTGCCCACGCGTCTCAATTCGTAGACGACAACAGCGAGAGATGGTTTGGCGAAGACGTACCATTCCCCGAAAAGATACCATACTCAACCGGCGGCCATTACTTTCCAATTATGACACAGTCAATGTCGGTGCTATCTGTTGACCCGTATATTCAGAAGTTCGTTTACATACCTTTTCATTTCCTTCCGGGAAATAACAACGTTACAATACAAGGGAAAAAAAACCCTTTGAGCACAACACCAGGCTCTATCAATGCCATACAGTTATTACAAAAGGCTCTGGCAAGCAACGACCCTTATCGCATAGGGATCGCCTTACACACATTCGCGGATACATGGTCTCATCAGAATTTTACGGGAATGGAGGAAGACTGGAACGCGGTGTATCCATGGTATGACATATCAAAAAATTTAGCGCCCCATATCGGACACGCAAATGCGGGGCATTCTCCTGATGTCATTTCAGAGATATGGACAGACCATCGGCTTGCAGTAGAGGACAGGCAGGTAGATAACAAAACAAGGGCGTTAGAAGCTATTCTATTAATCTATTTGACATTGAACAAGCATACAGGGAAAGGTCCTGGCTTGGACAAAGTAAAAGATGACTACACTAAAATCGTGGGTGCCGCCGATTTCAACAGCAGGATTGCGACGGTTGCCAGTTTAATACGCGACAAGTTTGGGGAAGAAGTGCCTTCATATGACAGCAACGTATGGACTTCTGCGGTACTGAAAGAGAAAGGCTTTGTTGTCAAAAAGAGTTTTGAGTTTAGAGACGAAGTCGCCTTAAAAACCTCAGACTGGTACAAATTCAATCAGGCAGCCAAGGCACAGTTAGCCTTTGTCTTGAGCTTGATTGAAGACCTATAAACCGATTTCGGTTTATTATAACTTTGCGTGGGGGGACATATGAGAATAGATATGCACTGTCATGTCGTTGGCAGCGGCAAGGCGATGGACGATAACGATGTATTTTTTAATCCAGACAACAGCCCCAATTGGTTTACGCGAATCTTATACGCGATGATAGAGCACGATTTGGCAAACTCCGGTGCCAAAGTAAGCGGCGGTGAGGAGATAAAAGCCGACGACTATTTTGACTTTATGACCAAAACCCTTGCGGAATCTAAGGAGATTGACAGTATCGTCCTCCTTGCTATGGACGCCCCCTATGACCCCGTAACTCATAAACGCATGGACGAGATAACCACACTCTATGTCTCAAATCGTTATTTGTACAATAAGGTGAAGGAACTCAACGCGGGGCTGGCAAAGCAAGGGGTGGTAAATAAGCGCTTTTATTTCGGCGCATCGGTAAATCCGAACAGGGCGGACTGGAAAGAGGAGCTTGACTACGTTATAAACAAAACTGACGCGGTGCTTATGAAGTGGATACCGTCAGTTCAACTCATCCACATAGAGGGCAGTCACGAGGAGTACTATAAAACACTGGAGGGAAGCGGGCTGCCGCTGCTGTGTCATATCGGCCCGGAGTATTCTTTTCCTGAGGGGGTGCGGGATATTGAAAGGAGCAGGCTGGACCCGGACAAGGACCTTGACCGGTTTGGGTTACTAATCAAGCCGGTTTCCTGTGGGGTTAAGGTGATTGCGGCGCACTGCGCCTCCCCTGTATTTCCGCTCATTGATAAGGATGAAACGCTAAGGTTTTATGATTTTATGAGGGCGATAAACACCGGCGGCAAGGTAAAGCTATGGTCTGATACATCGGCCTTGTCGCTGTCAACGCGCATCCCGTTCTTACGTGAAATAGTGGAAAACTTCCCACCGGAGTGGCTGCTTAACGGCTCTGATTTCCCGATCCCTATTGACGCCTCGGCTCATATGCCATTGGTAACACACAAAATGACCCCCAAGGACTACTCTGAGATAATGAGACTTACGAACCCGCTTGATAAGGACATAAGAATCAAGGCGGCCCACGGTTTCAAAAACAACATCATCTTTGGAAATACCAAACAGGCACTTCGTATTTAGTAAGCCATAAAAGGGAATTGCAGGGGCGACATAACACGGCGGGGGGCGTCACCCCCCGCTGTTATTCAGATAACATATTGATTTTTGGGACTTTATCTCCCATTTCGCTGTTTGTCCAACTCACAGCATAAATATTTAATCAGGTGGTGTACATTTGTCGAGGGATTATCTGTTCCTGCCGATTCACGATCTATCTCAAGTTTCTCAGCATGGTCAAAAGCATTATCGAGATGATTTTTTGTATTTTCAAAGGTATCACGGCTGCCCTCATCATAGTCTGGAATATATTTTTTTAAATCGTCAGTGACGCAGTCGCAGACTGATTTTTTATTTGATTGGTATGGTTTGGATGTATACTTAAAATGCAAAAGCAGCCAGAATTCAAAACATGGCACAGATGTTATTGCCTTGAATTTATCTTTATATTTCTTATTAAGTTTACTAATCATATCTTTCGCAGCGTCATAAGAGGCATGAGTATCTTTATCAAAAACCACCAATATACGGTCATAACCTGGCGGGGATTTTTTGAGTTCTCTTTTAAACTCTTCCTCGGCTATGCCAACAAGTGTTTTGGGGTCATTACCACCATAATTTTTCGGGATTCTGACACTTTCTTTGTTTAGACCCAAGTGTTCTCTCAATGAATCAAAATAATATGGTTCTGTTTTTTTACCTTCGCTGATGATCAGGATAACTTCTTTATGCTTAGAACGAAATTCTATCCGGCGTTTTTCGGCTATAGCTCTTTTTATACGCTCTTTATAAAATAAGTCGTCAGTTCCCATTAAAATTCGAAATCTCCGATATAAGGAATTGCCCCGTATCGTCCTCTCAGATAGCCTCTTTCTAAGTCTTCATTCTTAACTGGTTTAAAATCGGCCAGAGAGTATAGCTTTGTAGCACCAGAACTGTCTTTTTCAGTAAACCATACCTGATCGCGGCGATAAATATCTGGATCTAGTAAGGTCGTGTCATGAGTGTTAATTATAAGCTGCGCATTATTTGGATTGGTTTCCGGGTCATGAAATATCCCGACGAGATGGCGTACAAGAAGCGAATGAAGGCTTGAGTCAAGTTCGTCCATGACAAGGACGCCCCCTTTGTCGAGTTCGTCAAGCCAAAGTCCAGATAAAGAGAGCATCTTTTTAGTGCCTTGTGATTCGTCATCTTCTAAATCGAGTGTTATTTTACCGTTGCCGGAGTTATGAATGGTTTTGATGCCGGTTGGCAACATCTCATTCATTTTTTCTATTATTACATCCTCTAAAATCGACTGACTTTCAGATTTTAGCATATTGGGATCAAAAGGTTTTTTTTCTAGTTTAATATCCGATATTCCGGTATCGGATATTTTCATAAATGACATAATACGTCCGGGATTGGATTCATAGCAGTTAATCGTGTTGCCGTAAACTAATTTTGTTAAATCAGAAAGTACCAAAAGTTTATTTAAGAACCAATTATATACAGGTTTTAGTTGAACGTCGTTAAGCTGGATGGCCGTAGAAAGAAAGAGAGAATTCTTTCTCGTGGCAGTTTGAATGACCTTTTTTTGTCCTGTAAATTTCCTGCCGAATTTCCATTTATAATCGGAGAACTCAGGGTTGTACATTCGCGCAAACCATAGTTGGGGGTTACCCTGTGGATAACTTATAAGCCACTCTTCGGTAATCATCGCGGAAGTTGCGGCGAAACCATATTGATAGCGGGTTCCATCAATTATGAAGATAATTTCGAACTCCGACGGGGTTTTCGCGCTCACTGCATCAAACAGGAACGGCTTGACATTAATGGAATCCCCTTCACTAAGCTTACTAAAGGAATTGATAACAAAAGAGCGCATAAAGTTTAATGCGTGTATAACGTTGGTTTTGCCTGAGGCGTTTGCGCCATATATAACCGCTGAGCGCAGAAGAGCGGGCAAGCCGCCAATACCTGTGGGAAAAGTATTTTTATCGTCAGTCTTGCTGAGTTTCGCGGCAACCATGCTGAGCGGCTGTTTTTGATTAATTGATCGGTAATTTGTGACCGAAAATTCTATTAACATGCAGCTCCTTTACGTTTATTTTTTAAAACTACCACTAATCAGTTATGTCATATCAAAGGCGCTTTTTTCCGTATCGCCGCCGTCGTGGTCTCTGACGTTGACTTGCTCGCTGATGCTTAGCTCTTCAAGGATAAGATGGTCCATTTTGCGTTTCACCAGGGAAATCAACTCGCCCTTTAGTTCATCTCCTGCCCAGAACCCCGATGGCAGTTTAATAAACGCCCCACCCTCGGCAATCCCCACGGCCGATGTCTTAACGCCGCTGTTTTTGCCGAAACGTTCGGCCAAAAAATCATGAAATGACATGGAAGGGTCAGTGCACCTGGCCGAGATCCTCACAACAGAGTTATCAACAATACCCCATGTGATGGCCATCTGAATTTCGGGCATCCTTATGAGGCTATCGGCTATGATTGCCAGTTGGTCGGCATCTTTAGACGATACGAAGCCAATGCCGGTTACCAGTCTTCCCTCTTTCATCTTCCAGTTATTAACAGCCTCTCTGAAGTGCTCAAAGAAGCGCTGTGGGAGGGGATAGCTTTGCAGTTGGCGAAATAGCTCTTTGTCCGCAAACTCAAGCAGCTTAGAGTACGCAATGACATCCCGTTCAGTGGCATTTATCAGCATCTTCGTGTCAGTGAATACGGCAAGCGCTCCAAGAGTAGCCTCTTTGCTGTTTTTGGGCAGTATATAGTTCATCGCAAAGAGAATCTCGGAAAGCAGGGTAGTTGCCGCACCCACTCTGTCAATCAGCGTAAATCCGTTTTCGTCATATTCCACCCTCGTCTTAGAGTCGGTATCATGGTGGTCAATTATAATTATTGGGGCTATGACGCGCCCCATGAGACGCGAATCGCTTACCTGAGACGAGTCAACAAGCGCGCAGGACTTGACCTCCTTAGGCATCTCCTTGATAGGAAACATGATTGAGCCAAGGTCGAACACCGTAAACATCGTACGGTTTTGAGGATGGCCGAAGTGTCCACAGTAGTATATCGCCACCTCTTTGCCAAGATTCATGGCTATATAGCGCAAGAGCATCGCCGAGCCGATTGCGTCGGGGTCAACCTGGGTTATCACTATCGGCAGCGCCGCCAGACCCTCTATCGTTTTTTTCAGTTGTTCTGTCCTTTCTATCATTGTCCCCACCTCGTCCTTACAGACTGCAAGTCACAATTATACAATATATTTATTTTACATTGCCATTAAATCTCAATGAGCGAGCGAAGAGTATATTAGATTCGGCATGTTTATGAACCGGTAGAGGACAACGTCAGCCATGGTGGGTTCGCCCGCAATGTTTACACCAAACTGCCTGACATGGTAGTGTATAATAGCTTGGTGGCAGAATTCGGGAAAGACAGGATTGTGGGAGACTGGTTATATGCGCTTTAAACTTTGGCAGAAAATTTTTTTGAGCATCCTTATTCCAACTCTGATGACTATCGCAATATTCCTATACCAAATCGATAAGTTTAAACTGATCTTTCAGCAAATAATGCTCATGGAGGCCGCAGACGATATCAGCATGACACTCATTGAGCTTAGGAGATACGAAAAAAACATCATTCTGTTCCGCGAAGAGCTAAACACTATATTGTTCTACGAAAACCTCAAGCATTTAAAAAGAGAAGTGCAAAGCATCGAAATGGTAATTGTCGGCGCCATAGGCAAGGACGATTATGCGGACCTTCAAAAGAAACTGGCTGCTTATGAAGACGCGGCAAATCATCTGATAGAAGATACGCAAGATAAAACCGCCGTAATAAAGGACATGCGTGTTTTAGCCAGGAATATAGAGGCAATACTTTATGACTTCAAGATTCAGGAAAGGCAGAAAATTGAAGTATCCATTTATGAGATTAAGCACTACCTGATCGTATCCATTCTATTTCTCCTTACTGCTACTTCGATGACAGGCTATTTATTATCGAAAAAGGTCATAGTCGTCATTAAGAAAATGGAAAAGTCGTTTGAAAAGCTCTCAAAGGGAGAATTTTACAAGATCTATGACATTGAAGCCCCCGATGAGATTACAGCATTGATAGATGTCTATAACCGTACGATAGAAAGACTTAAGGCGTATAAAGCCGAACTCAATAAGACCCTCAAATCTCTCGAAGAGGCAAACATAGAACTCATCGAGAAACAAGAGACCCTTGTCGAGTCGAAAAAGGCCGCCGCCATGAGGCTTATTACCGCCGAAATCGCCCATG
>JADFYL010000136.1:0-1476 GCA_015233045.1 Nitrospirota bacterium
ACACGATGCCCTTTGGCTGTATGCCGGGAACGATAGTGTCCGCGCTGATGAGGGCGTTGAGCAGGGACTACGCCATCCCTTCTATCAGCATCCCCTATGATGGAACGGAGTCTAACACGTCAGTGATGCAGCTTGAGACTTTTATGGAACAAATAAAAAATAATCATAACGGGAGGCGGCATAGTGGGTAACGTAAAAAAATGGAGAAAGAAGAAGATGTCCAAGCACAAGCACAAGAAACTACGCAGGAAGATGAAGTTTCAGCGCAGGAGAAAATAGCCGGTAGTTCAAATTATATGAGGCATCCTTCGATAAGCGCGGGATGCCCTTATCCCCTGCCGAATTATTGTGATGGGTTGTTTTTCATGTGTTTGATTATCTGGCCTTCTACCATGTAGATGACCATTTCGGCTATGTTTGTGGCATGGTCGCCGATTCGCTCTATATATCTTGATATGGAACTGATTTTTGAAGCTGGAATTATTGACGCCGCGTCCTTTGTCATTAGCTCAACTGATTCGTTCAGCAGCCTTTCGTTTAACTCATCAAGCAGTTGGTCCCTTGTAATAACGTCCATGGCAAGCCCCTTATCACTGCTCAAAAAAGACGCCACCGAGTCTGTCAACATGCCGAGGGCTATTTCCTTCATCTGCGGAATTCTGACAATCGCAAAACCCGGTATCTCCTCTGGCAGCTCTATGACACGATTTGCTATGCTTACGGCGTTGTCCGCCATTCGCTCAAGGTCTGTGGTGATTTTCATCGCCGTTGTTATAAATCTAAGGTCCCTTGCAACCGGCTGGCGCAGGGCTATCAACACTATGCACGCCTCGTCTATCCGCACATCCATAGCGTTTACGTAGTGGTCATTGCGCGACACCATCTGCGCAAGCGCCCTGTCCATTGTCATAAGCGACTTTATGGCGTTGTCTATGGCGGCTTCTACCAGAGAGGCCATCTTCAGAATATCTTCCCTCAGCTTCAAAAGCTCGTTATCTTTTAGCGGCATTTATATCTCCTGAGCATTATTTTGCGCCGTCTTATTACCACGCCTTTTTCCTCCTCTCCCTGGAGCGGATGATTATACCAACGAGGTTCATCCCAAGCACCAGCACAATAAGCGTCAGCGCAGTGCCATATTGAATTGGCCTCGTCTTTTCTATATTTGTACCCGCCGTTGCCAGTACGTATATGTGATATGGAAGGGCCATGACCGGCTCAAACAGTGACCGGGGAAGCCCTGACGTAAAAAATGCGGCGGCCGTAAACATTATAGGGGCGGTCTCCCCTGAGACCTTCGCAGTGCCAATCATAGCGCCCGTTAAAATTCCCGGCAGAGACAACGGCAGGACGACCTTTATTATGGTATGCAGTTTCGTTGCCCCACACGCCAGTGAGGCCTCCCGAAAACTCTGCGGCACGGCCTTAATCGCCTCCTCAGACGTGGATATTATATACGGCAGCACCATTATGGCA
>JADFYL010000136.1:2080-5667 GCA_015233045.1 Nitrospirota bacterium
GGCTATGGCGGCCGGCATCGGCCTTACGGCGTCGAATATCCAGTTGGGGATTATCGCAGCCCCCCCGGCCGCCATCAACACTATCATCGTCTCCCCCACTATTGTAGCAAATCCCAGTATGATTGCAACACTGATTCCCGAAAGGGACGATGGTATTACAACATGCCTTATCGTATCCCACTTCGTAGCGCCGATTGAGTATGACGCCTCTCTGAATGTCCTCGGCACAGAGGCAATGGAGTCCTCCGCTATGCTGGCAATCACAGGTATTGACTTGGCCGACAGCATTATCGATGCCGTAAACATATTAAGCCCAGACGCTATGAACAGCTTATCATAGCATAAGTCGGCAACAACCGTGGATAAAAACGGGATGCCGGTGCCTCTGATGAGCGTGGGTAGTTTATCCGACAACAGCGGCGAAAGCCACGTAGTCAGGACAGGGGCAATTACCACCATGCCGAAAAAACCAAACACCACAGAGGGAAAGCTGGCCAGCATCTCTACAATCGGTTTGAGGAACTCCTTTATTTTGTGCGAGGCAATCTCGGCGATATATATGGCCGTGGCAAGCCCCAATGGGATGGCAAACAGCGCCGTTAACATAGTTGTGCTTATTGTCCCCATAATAAGCGGCAGCATCCCAAAGCTCTGAGTAACAGCCGTGGGATACCACTGCGTGCCGGTGATAAGTCTTAGAGTCCCTATTATATAGAAAATCTTAAACGACTCTTTAAAGAGGAAAAAGGCTATCATCAAAAGCACTACCACAGAGAACAGGCCGACTATCTTGAGGACAATCTCTGTCAGTTTCTCCTCTTTTCTCCAGTGCAGTTTCAATCAGGCCCCCCTCAAAAACTGTGCCTTACTTAAGGCTTACGAATTTTACGGAATTGACGATATCCTGTCCCTCTTTGGACATGACAAACTCTATGTATTTGGCAATGTTACCCGCAGGTTTACCGTTTGTGTACATGTAAAGCCCTCTGGCTATCGGCCATGTGCCGTTTCTGACGGTATCGGGGCTGTCCTTTACATCGTTTACTAACAGGGATTTAACAGACTTGTCCATGTATCCTATGCCCACATAGCCTATGGCGAATGGATTGCCTGCCACTGTCTGAACGGCCTGGCCGTTTGAGGCAACAAGGAGGGCACCCGCTTGCACACGGTCTTCTTTCATCACCTTCTCTTCCCATACCTCATACGTACCGGAGCTGGTATCTCTGGATACGACAGTTATCGGCCTGCTTGGCCCGCCTATCTCATTCCAGCTTTTAATCTTACCGTTGTAAATGTCCCTAAGCTGCGCCATGGTAATCTTATCAATTTTCATTGAAGGATGCACTACCGGCACAATGCCGTCATATGCCACAATAAAGGGCGTCATGACAACGCCTTTTGCCTTGGCGGCCGTGACTTCTTTCTCTTTTGCCTCACGTGAGCTTGTGGCGATATCGGTTGTGCCGTCCATAATAGCCTTGATACCGTTGCCTGAGCCGCTTCCTGTGACGGACACCTTTATGTTGGGGTTTTTCTTGTTAAATTCCTCGGCGGTTTTTTGCGCTATTGGCAGCACCGTCGTTGAGCCGTCTATCCTTATTGACTCCTCGGCGTACGCATACACACTAACTAACATTACCAACATTACTAATAATGCTTGTAAACTTTTCACAGCACTTCCTCCTTTTGTTTTGTAGTAGCTTATGAGTGAACCCATGACGCTATTATAAAGGATGGATTGTTACAATTGTATTAAGGAGTTGTTATCGTTTGGTTAAATGATGGCCAGCGTTAAATCTTTTTTACTAAGGGCGATTCGCGTATTTTAATTATTACCGCCATTTTGGTACTATATACCCAGGATATGTTAGAGGATAAGTCATACGGTGTCATTGCGGTTTATGAAGAGAGTGGCTCGCAATTTTATCTGTTGGTTCAGCACAACGCAGGACACTGGGCCTTCCCAAAGGGCCATGCGGAAGGCAACGAAACCCCCTATGAGGCCGCCTGCCGTGAGTTCAGAGAAGAGACCGGCATTCATGACGTACATATCCTGAAAGACAAATCGTTCATTGAGAAGTATTCATACATAAGAAAAAATAACCGCGTCTTCAAAACCGTCCAATACTTCATTGGCCGCGTCACAGGTAAGGCCGTAACTATCCAGCGCGAAGAGATAAAGGCCTATAAATGGGCGGAATTCGCAGAGGCCGAGTTGACGATTACCTTTGGCGAGGGCAGAAAACTGCTATGGGAAGTAAGACAGCTTATTGACAGTGGAAACTCCGCAATCTCTGTCACAACAGCTTAATAAGCGACGTAAGAGATAACAACTGCGGACGACTCCCGCTGGCTTCCCTTACAATATCTAAAATACCATTGTCCTTCAGGCTGCGAAGTAAACCGGTAGTTGTCTGGCGGGTTACACCGGGTATTTTTATCTGTGTGCTCTTAAATACCGGCTTATTATACATCTGGTCAAGAAGCGGCACGGCATACTGTGAATGAGTCTGTGAAATGATGCGTTCTTTCAGCTCCTCGTATAACGCAATAATTTTTTGTGCCTTGACAACATTCCACTCCGACTGTGCCACAATGGCATTTAAGAAAAATCTTATCCAATCGTTCCATCCCGCTTCTGTCCGACAAATAGTGTTCAGGCCGGAGATATAGCCATCCCGGTGTCTCTCAAGGTATTCAGAAAGGTAAAACACCGGCTGTGTAGTCAAATTCTTTTCAAATAGAAAAATTGGTATCAGTATACGGCCAATCCTGCCGTTGCCGTCAATAAACGGATGAATCAGCTCAAATTGTGCATGTATAATTGCAAGCTGCACGAGCGGGTCAGGGTAGTCAGCGTGATAGAATTTTTCCCAATTGTCAAGGAAGTCCATCACAAGCATATGATCAGGAGGAACATAATCAGCCTGTTCTATAGGAGTTCCAAGTTTTCCAATATAATTCTGCACTGTACGAAACCTTCCGCGCCCTTTATCTTTACCGCGTACACTGTTAAGAAGTATTCTATGAAGTTCACAAAGGAGATTCAAGTTAAACGGTCTCTTTTTTAATTCTAATTTTGCGCGGTGTAGAGCCATATGGTAATTAAGCACCTCTTTAATATCCTCAATATACTCATCCTGTTTGTCTAATTGTTTTATTGAGTGTTTTTCAGCCTCATAGTTGAACACCTCCCCAAGTGTTACTTGTGTCCCTTCGATTCTTGATGAGAGTACGGCCTCCTGTTTCGACAACGGATTCAGCAGAATATCTGGATTGGGCATTCGATAAAGAATACCCTCGTATTTTGCAATCGCGCGATTCGCCAAACTGATTGACGGGATTAACGCCTCCAGTTTCACCCCCGTTGTCAGGGGAAGTTTATCGGGTATATACGGTTTCATTTTGTGTAAAGCAGGCTATCGGCTATTTGTTTTGTGTAAAGCATTTTCTTTTCTGCTTTACACAAATGATTTTGTGTAAAGCATTTTCCAGTTTACTTTACACAAAACCATTCGATTGTGCGGTCACTCCTTGTCCTTTTCGGCGACCTTGCCGATGCCGACTATGGCGTTTTCCTTGCC
>JADFYL010000137.1 GCA_015233045.1 Nitrospirota bacterium
GCCCAGCGCTACGACCACACCCCCCCCACCTCAAAAAAAAAGGTGGGGGGGGGGGCTGGCCTACTATTATGACACAGTCTGCAAGCCGGAATGACGGAAATGGACAGGGACAAGGATAACGACAATCTAAGCAACTACCGCTTACTTAGGATGGAGAACAAATTTATCGTGCCGCCACATAGGCACCCTGCCCCACCATCCCCTCCCCCCAACACGTTGCATATTACAGCACAATATGATAATCTAAAGCAGTGAAAGGTTTACAAAATAATGAGATATTATAGGTGGGCTATTGAATAAAACCGATGTCTTGTTTATCCATCCCGGCAATCATCGAAAAACGTATCAGGACCTTTCAGGCGAATACACCGCAACGGCTACCCCCGCGTGGACGCTGCTGAATGCCCAATATATAAGGGAGGCGGGGTTCTCCACAAGGCTCTATGACGTAAACGTTGAAGGATGGGACGACAATACCGCAAGTGCGCTGCTCAGCGATTACAACCCCGAATTAATCGTCATGATGGTCTATGGTCATAATCCATCGGCGTCAACTCAGACTATGCCCGCCGCTGGCAGGATTGCAGGGGATATAAAGAGGGCAAACGACGCGGTGCCATTGGCTATGGGCGGTATGCACCCCTCGGCGCTGCCAGAGCGTACGATTAGAGAAGAGGCGGTGGACTTCGTAATCATCGGCGAAGGCCCGCATACTATCAAGGGACTGATAAACTGCCTCAAAGGCAGGGGCGGCTTGCGAGACATAAGAGGACTTTGTTATAACGGTAGTAGTGCGGGGATTACAGTGAATCCTATTGCGGATATTATAGAAGACCTGGACGCGCAACTTACGGGTTATGCGTGGGACTTGCTCCCGCCTTTGACCAGCTACAGGGCACACAATATGCACTGCTTTCAGGATTTTGAAGGCAGCACGAAGGACGATTTTTCAGACGTCAGGTCGCCCTACGTGGCTATGAACACGTCTTTGGGCTGCCCGTATAACTGCACCTTTTGCTGCATCAATTCCGTATTTGGCAGGCAGGGCGTCAGGTATTGGTCGCTGGATACAGTTTTTTCATGGATTGATGAGCTTGTAATAAAGTATAAGGTGAGAAATATCAGACTTGATGATGAGCTGTTTATCCTGTCGGAGGAGCGCGTGGAGAGATTCTGCGACATGATGATTGAACGCGGCCACGATGTGAACCTTTGGGTATATGGCAGGGTTGACACGATTGAGGAGCGGCTGTTAAAGAAGATGAAACGAGCCGGTATAAACTGGATTTGTCTTGGTATAGAATCAGCCAACGAGGGCGTGAGAAAAGACGTCAACAAGAAGATTCGCAAAGACATAAAGGCGGTTGTCAAGATGATTCAGGCCAATGATATATACGTGCTGGGGAATTTTATGTTCGGCCTACCGGAGGATGACTTCACTACGATGGAGGAGACCCTGCGGCTTGCGACTGAGTGCAACTGCGAGTTCGCAAATTTCTATTCTGTAATGGCATACCCCGGTTCGGAGTTATACAACAAGACCGCCAAAGAACTCCTGCCCGAGACACTGGACGGCTACGCGCAGCTTGGATATGAGACGAAACCGCTGCCGACGAAGTATTTAACTCCTGCCGATGTTCTGAGATTCAGGGATGAGGCGTTTTATATATATCATGCAAACCCCTTGTATCTGGACATGGTGCAAAGGCGATTCGGCGGCAAGGTAAGAAGACATATTGAAAAGATGCTGGGATTTAAGATAAAGAGGAAGCTGTTAGACAATTAGGTAAGGAGGTCTTATTGAGTGGCTCGGCGGGCAGTTTAAAAAACAAGTCGTACGAACTTAGGAAAAGGGTGCTTGACATGTGCGTAAAGGCGGGGACTGGACATGTAACATCGTCTCTGTCAAGCGTTGATATAATGGTTGCGTTATACTATGGAGGAATTTTAAAATATGACACGGACAACCCGCAGTGGAACGCCAGAGACAGGTTTATTCTAAGCAAGGGGCAGGCAAGTCCGCTCCTCTACGCGGTGCTTGCCGACACGGGATTTTTTGAACTCTCGGAGCTTGACAGGTTTGCGCAGCTTGATGGTATGTTTGGGGTTCATCTGCAGTGGGATGTGCCGGGCGTGGAGCTGACCTCGGGGTCGCTGGGACATGGCTTTGGAGTGGCAGCCGGCATTGCACTGGGTGCCTTGATGGACAAGGACCTCTTTATGGTGTTTACGCTTTTGGGCGACGGCGAGTGTTATGAAGGCTCAATATGGGAGAGCGCAATGTTTGCGGCGCACAATAAATTAAACAATCTGGTTGCTATTGTGGACAGGAATTACCTCTGCGTTACAGATTTTACAGAAAACATAATCGCGCTTGAGCCGATGGAAGACAAATGGAGGGCATGTGGCTGGAATGTCAAACGGGTAAACGGGCACTCAATAGAGGATATAGTTGAGGCTCTTGCCTATGTGCGCTGTCGCCGGTCACATAAACCCCTCGTGCTGATAGCCGACACCGTGAAGGGCGAAGGGATTGAGTGTCTTACAAACAATCCCATATGGCATGGCCAGGCCCCTAAGGGCAAAGACGCCGAAATGGCGAGGGTGTGCTTATTAATGAGGCAAGACAATGAATAACATAGCGCAAAGAGACGCCTTCTGGAACAAGATATATGAGATAGCGGCGGCAGACCGCAACGTGGTATTGATTTCGGCGGATATGGGGGCGCCGTCTCTTGATAAATTCAGAAAAGACTTACCGGCGCAGTTTGTAAACGCTGGGATAGCCGAGCAAAATGCCGTCCTCATCGGTGCCGGCCTTGCGCTCAAGGGAAAAAAGGTATATCTGTACGCAATAGCCCCGTTTATTACGCTTAGGTGTCTTGAGCAAATCAGGGTTGAGTGTTCAATCATGAATATCCCCATGACCATAGCGGGGGTTGGGGCGGGGATGAGCTATGAGGACTCCGGGCCGACACACCATGCACTTGAAGACATTGCGATAATGCGCTCAATGCCAAACATAACTATTCACAATATCACTGACAGCGTTATGGCAAGAGCGGTTGCGGCGATGTCCTATAATATAAAAAACACCACCTACGTCAGGATTGACAGAGAGGTCTTTCCTGATATATATTCCCCCGATACGGTTTTTACGGCTGGTGCCTCGGTTGTTAAGACGGGAAAAGACTTTTATCTGGTTTCAACGGGCTGCATGACACATACCGCGCTGCAAGTGGCAAAGCGTCTTGAGGAAAGAAGTATCCACGCGGGCGTAATAGACATATATCGGTTTCCAATAAATGAGGCGTTTCTGATGGAAACCCTCAGGGGGGTAAAGAAGATTGTAACCCTTGAGGAGCACTTCTTAGCTGGCGGGCTTGGCAGCGCCCTTGGCGAGGTAATCATAGATAACAGTCTGCCTGTTAAACTCAGGCGATTAGGCATCGGCCATGACAAGGGGTTTTGTTACAAGTACGGAGGCAGAGAAGTCATCAGAGAGTACTACGGGTTAGACAAGGGAAGTCTCGAAAGAAAAATAGAGGAGTTTCTGAAAGACTGATGGCGGCTGAGACATTTTTTTAAAGATAAGGAGGTCATTTTAAGTGAAAGTAGCGCTGTTAATACCGACGTTTAATGAAATCGTGGGGTTAAGGCAGATAATGCCTAAGATCAAGAGGGAGTGGGTTGACGAGATTGTATTTGTTGACGGCAACTCTACGGACGGTTCAATTGAATATATAAGAGAAAATAATTACACATTGTATTTAGAAAAGGTGCCGGGCGTGCGCCGTGCCATGATAGACGCAATTAACACTATTGAAAGCGATGTTATCATCACATTTAGTCCTGATGGCAATTGTATCCCTGAGCTGATACCGAAACTGGTCGAAAAGATGAGAGAGGGCTACGACATGGTCATCGTCTCCAGATACGGCGACGGGGCGAAGAGCTATGACGACAACATCGTCACGGGTTTTGGCAACTGGTTTTTCACGAGAACTGTAAACTTCCTCTATGGCGGCAGATATACCGATGTCATGGGGATATATCGTGCGTATAAAAAGGAACTGGTAAGCAGCCTTGATTTGGATAAGGAGATAACATACACAACGCCAGAGAAATTATTCAGGACGAGGCTTTTTTGGGAGCCTATACTGTCAACCCGTGCGGCAAAGAGAAAATTGAAAATCGCAGAGATAGCCGGTGATGAGCCAAAGAGAATCGGCGGCGAGGCAAAACTCCAGACAATTAAATGGGGGGCGGCATACATGTACCAGGTTCTAAGGGAAAAGGTATGGTGGCGGTAAAAGGGGCAATGGACTTCGCCCGTCTTATTGTAAATAATTACATAAAAACAGCGGCTTGAGGAGATAAGTACCCTGCTTTACGTCTCAACGTCAGCGATTAACTCAGCAAGCACCGTCGAGTGCGTGAGGCTCTGCGCTCAAATCACAAAAAACATAGAACTCAGCGGCGGGTGCGACTATGAGGAAGGCCTGACGGCCAAACTCATTGAGATAAGAAGGCGCATGGGATTAAACTTCCTCCTGCACGGCTATTTCCCCCCTCCCCCAACTGGACACTTTATAATGAACTTCGCCGAAAACAGCGACAGAACCCGCGCGTTTATAAAGGAGGCGGCGGTCTGTATCAGGGCGCTTGAGATTCCATACTATTCGGTACACTCTGGTTTTAAGAAATCATTCAGCCTCAAAAAAGAAATACTCATTGATTTATATGACAAGAACACATTCACAGTTGAAGACATCGGACAGTCAGTGTCATATTTCAAAATGGAGTATCCAGAGATAAAACTTGCGCTGGAGAATCTCTACCCAAACCCGGACAGACACTGTTGTTTTATGATACACATTGAGGAGATAACGGAGATGCTTGATAGATTTACCGGCATATATCTGCTGTTAGATTTAGGGCACTTAAATATTTCCTCGCACCTTACGGGATTCAACTATGCCGCCGCGGTTGAGCTTCTGTTAGAGAAATACGCGCACAGAGTGCTGGAGCTTCACCTGTCAGAAAACGACGGACTGACAGACAGACATTGGCCAATACGCGGTGACAGCGTTCAATATGATATAGTAAGGCAGTATGCAGACGTGATAAATGAACGAGGGATAAACGTGGTAATTGAGACGAGGAATTCCGATTTTGAGGATGTGAAGGAGTGTTTTTTGTTGATCAATGGGCTTTTGCGTTAACCATCAGGATATGCTAAAATATGCAATAGGTAGATTTATAAAACTATCAAATTAAAAGTAATTTTACAGGGGGATAAACCTGATGAAACTTAGGATAATAGTAGAACCGGATGAGGATATCTATTGTCTAATTGCATAAGTTTACGATAGTATCTATGTTGCTTTTTTGGGCATAAATACCTGCTGCCATGACGCATAGAATATATCGCTTATTTCTGAAATTAGACACTATGTTGCGTATTGCCCTGAACTGCCGGGATGTGTTACCTACGGAAGCACATTTGAGGAGGCCCGTGAGAATTTCATTGAAGCCCTTGAATTATACATGAGGCCTTCAGAGGAGCAAGTACCGTTTGATGCGAAAGTCTATGAGGTTATGGTGTAGTGGGCCAAAGACAGCTCCGCGTTACGGCTGATGAAATAATAAGGGTTT
>JADFYL010000138.1 GCA_015233045.1 Nitrospirota bacterium
GGGGACGAAGATAATCTTCAAACCAGACCCCGAGGTCTTTGAAACCACAGAGCTTTCATTTGACATATTATCACAAAGGCTCAGAGAACTTGCCTTTCTGAACAAGGGCCTGAAGATCACGCTAGGCGACGAAAGGACTGAAAAAAAGAATGAATTTATATATTCAGGCGGCATAATCTCATTCGTTGAGCACATAAATGTAAATAAAAGCGTTATTCAGGACAAACCCCTGTATATATATGGGGAAAAGGACGGCGTGATTGTAGAAATAGCGATGCAGTATAACGACGGTTATGCAGAGCTGATATATTCCTTTGCCAACAACATCAACACACGAGAGGGCGGTACACATCTGAGCGGTTTTAAGGCGGCCCTGACCAGGAGCACTAACACATATATCTCCTCTGCCGGCCTCTTAAAGACAGGCTCACTCTCTGGAGAAGACGTACGAGAAGGCCTTGCCGCGGTTATAAGCGTAAAGCTGCCAAATCCCCAGTTTGAAGGGCAGACGAAGATGAAACTTGGCAATACCGACGTCAAGGGCATAGTGGAGTCGGTGTCAAACGAGGCGCTTGGGCAGTATTTCGAGGAAAACCCCGCGGCTGCAAGGAAGATAATAGACAAGGCCGTCCAGGCCCTGAGGGCGCGCGACGCCGCAAGAAAGGCGCGTGAGCTGACGCGCAGAAAGGGCGCTCTGGAGGACCTCGGCCTGCCCGGGAAACTTGCCGACTGCTCGGAGAAAGACCCCGCCCTGAGTGAAATATTTATCGTAGAGGGCGATTCGGCCGGAGGCTCCGCAAAACAGGGCCGCAACCGGAGGTTTCAGGCGATACTGCCTCTAAGGGGCAAAATCCTGAACGTCGAGAAGGCCAGATTCGACAAGATGCTCTCCTCTGAGGAAATCCGCATACTCATAACCGTCCTTGGCACCGGTATCGGCTCGGACGAATTCGATATCGCAAAGCTGCGCTATCACAGGGTAATCCTAATGACGGACGCCGACGTTGACGGCGCACACATACGCACGCTCTTACTTACGTTCTTTTATCGTCAGATGCCTGAGGTAATAGAACGTGGATACCTCTACATTGCCCAGCCGCCGCTTTACAAGGTGAAAAAGGGCAAGACGGAGAAGTATATTCAAAACGACGCGGAACTTCAGGATATGCTCTATGAGCTGGTCGCAAGTGAACTGGAGGTCTCAATCAAGGGCAATAAGATAAAGGGAAGGGCATTCCTGCCGTACCTGAAGCGGCTTGTGAATTTTGAAAAACTCATAGAGTGGCACTCACGGCGTCGTAAAGACCCGGATGTGTTGAAATATCTGCTCAGAATAAGAGATTTAGAGACAATTATTAAAAGCGAGGCGGCCCTCGGCAATTTAATGTCGAAGTTAAAAGAAGAAATATCGGAAACTGAAACCGGCGCGATCGAGTTTGACGCCGAACACCTGAGCCACTCCGCAGCGATAACAAGAAAGTCAAATGTCCTGAATCTAAACGCGGAATTCATCCAATGCCCGGAGTTTAAAGAACTCAAGACCTATTACACTGTTGTAGAGGAACTGGGAGAGCCGCCATATACAATCTGGTATCAGGGGCAGGAACAGTTGTTTAACACGACGGCCGAACTCCTGGATTTCATAATGAAGACAGCCAAAAAGGGCCTGAACATTCAACGCTACAAAGGCCTTGGCGAGATGAACCCCCAGCAGCTCTGGGAGACTACGATGGACCAGGAAATGCGCATCCTCCTTCAGGTAACCATAGAGGACGCGGTGCAGTCTGACGGGCTGTTTACGATATTGATGGGAGACCAGGTAGAGCCAAGGAAGGATTTTATAACAAAACATGCCCTCGAGGCCCGAAACATAGATATATAGGAGAAAATTCAAAATGTCCACCATACAAGTAAGCATTGAAGAGGAGATGAAGGTAAGCTACCTCGACTATGCCATGAGCGTAATCATAGGCAGGGCGCTTCCTGAGGTCAGAGACGGCCTGAAACCGGTTCAGAGGAGGATTCTCTACGCGATGTTTCGCGAGGGGCTGCTCTCGACGAGGAGGTATTCGAAATGTGCCGGTGTTGTAGGCGAGGTGCTGAAGAAATATCATCCCCACGGCGACAGCGCCGTATATGACGCCCTTGTGAGGCTGGCCCAGGATTTTAACATGCGCTACCCGCTTATTGACGGGCAGGGGAACTTTGGTTCAATGGACGGCGACCCGGCGGCGGCATACAGATATACGGAGGCGCGTCTGGCGAAGATTGCCGAGGAACTGCTTAGGGATATTGACAAGGAGACGGTGGATTTCCAATCCAATTTTGACGAGACCACAGAGGAGCCTCTTGTCCTGCCATCCACAATACCGAACCTTATAATAAACGGCGCCGCGGGCATAGCCGTAGGTATGGCAACGAACATCCCCCCGCACAACCTTGGCGAGGTGACAGCCGCGCTGATAAAGCTGGTTGACGACCCGGAGACAGATGTGCCGACGCTGATGCGCTATATCAAAGGGCCGGACTTCCCCACAGGCGGAATAATCTTTGGCCTTAAGGGAATAAGGGACGCATACGAGACGGGCAGGGGGCAAATCCGCGTAAGGGCAAAGGCCTCCTTTGAGCAACGCGCCAGAGGCGGTGAGAGCATAATAATTGATGAGATGCCGTATCAGGTAAACAAGGCCAGATTAATGGAGAAAATCGCCGAACTCGTGCGTGAAAAAAAGATTGAGGGCATCTCCGACCTCAGGGACGAATCCGACCGTGACGGCATAAGGGTAGTTATTGAACTAAAGAGAGACGAAATGCCCCAGGTGGTGTTGAATAATCTCTATAAGCATACGCAGATGGAGGTGACGTTTGGGATAATAATGCTGGCCCTGTCTCACGGGCAGCCGCATGTGATGGGCCTTAAGCGAATTCTCCTGGAGTTTTTGCAGCACAGAAGAGATGTTATCATCCGAAGGACGCGGTTTGACCTCAGAAAGGCGCAGGAGCGCGCCCATATATTAGAGGGGCTGAAGATAGCCATTGACAACCTCGACGCGATAATAAAACTAATCAGGGCGGCAAGAACGCCCGATGAGGCAAAACTAGGCCTGACCACATCATTTCCGCTGACGCAGATACAGGCCGCCGCTATCCTGGATATGCGCCTGCAGCGCCTCACCGGCCTTGAGAGAGAGAAAATCGTAAGCGAATATAACGAGGTGATAAAAGAGATAGAGAGGCTTACCGCAATTTTGGGCAGCACCGCCCTCATAGATGAGATAATCCGGGCTGAACTCACCGAGATAAATGAAAAATACTCTGATGCGCGGCGCACAGAGATAGTGTCTGACATCCAGGAAATCTCTATCGAGGACCTGATTACCGAAGAGGAGATGGTAATTACCGTATCGCACAATGGCTATATAAAGAGAAATCCTATCTCCGAGTATCGCAGGCAGCGGCGTGGGGGCAAAGGCTCCCTGAGCATGGAGACACGCGAAGAGGACTACGTGAAGCAGTTGTTCATAGGCTCCACGCATGACTACATCCTGTTTTTCTCAAATCTTGGCAGGCTCTACTGGCAGAAGATTTATCAGATACCCGAGGCGGGACGTTCGGCAAAGGGCAAGGCCATAGTGAACCTGCTTCAACTGCAATCGGGCGAGAAAATCGCGACAGCCCTGCCCGTAAAAGGCTTCGACACAGGCTACTTAATGATGTTTACAAAAAAGGGGATAGTAAAAAAGACCGAGCTGAAAGAATTCAGCAACCCACGCGGCAAGGGTGTTATTGCCATAAACATAGACGATGACGACGAGCTGATAGCCGTAAGGGTGACAGATGGAAAGTCGGACATACTTATTGGCAGCAGCTTTGGCATAGCTATTCGCTTTAACGAAGACGATGTAAGGCCAACAGGCAGAAGCACAAGAGGGGTAATCGGCATAAGACTCAAGGAAGGAGACGAGGCCGTAGCCGCCGAGGTCATAGAAGAGCGGACGTCGCTGCTGACCGTTACGGAGCTGGGTTTTGGAAAAAGGACAAAGACCAATGAATACAATGTTCAGAGCCGTGGTGGGCACGGGGTTATTTCGATAAAGGTTACCGAAAAAGGCGGCAATGTAATAGGCCTGCTACAGGTAAGAGACGAAGACGAAATAATGATAGTCACAAAGGCGGGCAAGATGATTCGCACATCCGTCGATGCCATTAACGTCATAGGCAGAAACACGCAGGGCGTAAAGGTAATGGATGTCGGCAAGGAAAACGCCATAGTCGGCATTGGCAAGGTTGCTGAAAAGGACAAGGAATGAGACGGGGATTGTCTGATGTTAACAATGGACAGTGTCAGTCCTTGCGGTTCGGTGAATCGCATGTTACATTTTCAACAGCGCACTTAACCCGCTGCCGATAGGGCAAATATTTCAGGACTTATGCCATTACTTATTGTATTGCCAGATTACCCCTAAAGGGTACCCTGCACTATTATAATAAGTGTACATTTTTCCATCTGTCCATGCTACAAGGGCAGCGGTATTACCGTTATACCATTGGACGGCGTATGTGTTTGAACCGTCTGTTGATCCGGAAACTATGCTGGCAGATTTTGTCCCAAAGAACGAAGCATACTGATTATAGATTGTGTTAATAGTGGAGGCTGCATAACCTAATGTTCGCCAGTTTACCCCAGTTACCAGGGTGTATGTCGTACCCATGTAAAGATAAATTTCTAATTGTTGGTTTGCAAAGGCTATAAGATAAGCATCGCCAGCGACACCACCGGTAAACTTTTGGGCATAGTAATAGTACGTGACTCCATCCTGCTGTCCCCTATACATGTCTCCGGATTTTGACCCAAGAAATGAAGCATACTGATTTCCGAGTGCATCAATTGCCGAATAGGCGGTGTCATTGTCCCTTGACGATGTAAATGACGCCGACACGTATTTATCCGCCGACATTGTAACTGTACAGCCAATAGGGGTAGTGGCGCTTATGTTATCACACCCTGCCCAATACGTAAAAAAAGTATGTGCGCCGGGCGCTACAGATGCTTGTAGATAAACTGTCTCACCGGGGGTATATGATTGCGAACAGGTATTTGTGCTGCAAGTAATCGCCTGCCCCGGTGTTGTATCGCTTGTTATCGTACCCACACCCGAACCCGTGCCGGTCATCTGTACGGTTAAGGTATAAGAAGCCTGGATGGCGGCGTATGCGGTTGACAGAGAATTACTTAAAAGCAGGAATAGTATAGTATAGTAAAGTATGGTTCTACCCCTCGGCTTGAACGTATTTGACCTGAACGATTTAATAAACTCGGTAATAATTCTCACGCCACGTACTCCCTCATATGGTGGATAATTTGCTGTTTGCCTGTAAAACGCCAAAAATGCGTTTTGTTATACGGAAATCATTGCGGACACCTATACGAACACCTTATATGATAATTCCTGTCAAGGAGGGAACACCGTCACCAGCATAAATCACCCGCCGAATATATCCTTTAATATCACACAGTTAAGGACGGAGAGGCAGGGATTCGAACCCTGGGTGGAGTATTACCCCCACAACCGCTTA
>JADFYL010000018.1 GCA_015233045.1 Nitrospirota bacterium
TCTCAAAAACCCTTTTTATCGATAGGTGCAAATTCCTATATCGGAGCTTGGGTTCTACTTTGGTACGACAATGTCATTTTTCCACTTGACCAAATTAAAAGGACAAGGTTATACTACCAGTTGTTGAATGATGGTAGATATAAATAAAGGAATATTGACGAATGGAAAATGGGGGCCCATAGCTCAGCTGGTAGAGCTACCGGCTCATAACCGGTTGGTCCCAGGTTCGAGTCCTGGTGGGCCCACCAGATCAGATATGTGTCTGATCTCGCGCCCCATTGTGACAGATTTCAGGACGGCGCGATGCTAAAGGAGCTGGTTCTCTTAAAGGAGATGCAGGCTCTTGATACTAGAATCATTCGGCTTAAAACACTCATAGAGAACACCCCTGCGGCGATGAACGAATATGGCCGCTCC
Source organism: Nitrospirota bacterium (assembly GCA_015233045.1). Lineage (GTDB taxonomy): Bacteria > Nitrospirota > Thermodesulfovibrionia > Thermodesulfovibrionales > Magnetobacteriaceae > Magnetominusculus. The sequence continues at coordinate 418 of JADFYL010000018.1, forward strand.
TTTAAAGACTCCCAGGATGAACGGCAAAAAAAGGATACAGACCTTGACAAGGCCCTCAGGCAAAAGCGCGAGTTTGAGCAAGCTGCCGCAGACAAAGCGGAAAAGATAAAAAAACTTCGCTCAAAGTCCGCCGATATAAAGACAAACAAGGAATATCAGCTTCACCTGAAGGAAGTCGAACAGCTTGAGAAGGAAGTAAGATTAATAGAAGACGACATACTAATCGTAATGGAACAGATAGAGGAATTCGAAAAGACATCCTCAGCGGCCAACAAGAAATTTGAAAAAGAGCAGGTGAAATACCATGAGGCTGTGTCGGTCGTAAAGAAAGACCAGGACGAGGCCGAAAAGGAGCTGGATGTGCTCCTGAAACAACGTGGCGAGCTGGCCAGAATCATCCCCAAAGATGTTTACAACAGATATATGCACATCCTTGAGCGTAAAAACGCCCTCGCGGTTGTTGCCGCAAAGGCTGAGTTGTGCCACGGCTGCTTTTTAAATATGCCCCCTCAGTTGTTTGCGGAAGTGATGAAAGGCGAAAAAATAAACACCTGTCCGCAGTGTGGAAGGATGTTATATTTCGAGCCAGAAACCCCATGAAGCGCGGCATTAACCGGAGCATCCTTGAATGTTTGACCTTCTTGCCCTGTTAACCAGGAAAAAATATTGGCTCCTTCACAGTCTTGTTATAAAAAGTATACTTAGGGGATACGGGATAAGGGTCGGCAGGGGATTTTACATTGAGGGGGTGCCAAAATTAAAAATCAGAGGAAACCCAAAAAATATAGTTATTGGCGACAATGTCTCAATCTATGGAAATATTGACATCAGAAACAGGGAAAATGGTAGAATTTTTATTGAAGACGGTGTTTCAATTGATAACGACTGCAGGATCGTCGCGGCAAACGATGCCGTGTTAAGGATAGGCAGAGGGACGGGCATTGGCCCGTATTGTATATTTAACTGTGGCGTGGACGTCACAATCGGGCAGGACTGCCTTATTGCCCACGCGGTTCATGTGCAGTCGTCTGAGCACAGCTTTGCAAAAGGTGAGTTGATAAAAAACCAGGGGCACACCTATGGTAAGATATCTATTGGCAATGACGTATGGCTTGCCGCAAATGTCACCGTGATGAAGGGTGCACAGATAGGCGACGGTTGTGTGGTAGGGGCAAAGTCTCTGGTTAGAAAAGGCCAGTACGAAGAGAATTCTATTTTGGCCGGAGCGCCGACGCGGAAAATTTCAGAGCGGCAATAGCCGTTAAAGAGGATAAGACAGATGAGATACTGTAAGAAGTGCATATTGCCAGATTCAAGGCCGGGTGTGGAGCTAAATGCCGACGGCGTGTGCGGCGCGTGCGTCGGGGCACAGGAGAAACGGGAATCAATAGACTGGGAGGGCAGGCAGCGCACACTTGCAGAGGTATTGAAGGAAAACAAGGCCGAAAGTGGACAGTATGACTGCATAGTCCCCGTAAGCGGCGGTAAGGACAGCACATGGCAGGCGTACACGTTAAAAAACAAATACGGCCTGAAACCGCTGGCGCTGACGTATAAATGCAAATACAGGACGTCCTTAGGCCAGAAAAATCTGGATAACCTGATAGACATAGGCGTAGACCACATTGATTTCACGGTCAGCCCGGAAATTGAGAGAAAGTTTATGCTGAAGAGCCTGGAGAGAAACGGCTCGGTTTCGCTCGTTGAACATATGGCCATGTGGGCGATTACATTGAAAATGGCCGTAAAACTGGGTATTAAGCTCGTAGTATGGGGTGAAAACCCGGGACTTGAATACGGCGGGAACGAAAAAGACAGGGGCAATCCATACCTGAATCACGATTGGATAAGAAAATATGGCGTCACCAATGGAACGTTTGCCGCCGACTGGGCAGACGCTGACCTAACCTTAGACGAACTCTACAGCTTTACGCTGCCAACCGAGGCGGAACTCTCAGATGCCAGAATTAAGTCCATATTCCTGGGCTGGTACCTTCGGTGGGACCCGCTTGAGGTGGCCGAGTTTTCAAGGTCAATCGGGTTTCAGTGGGCAGACAAGCCGGTGTTTGGGCTTTATCCCTATGCCGATTTAGATTGTGATTTTATTGTTATTCATCATTTTTTTAAGTGGTATAAATTTGGAATTACGAGGCTTTGGGATAACTTGGCCATCGAAATAAGAAATGGCCGCATGACCAGAGATGAGGCCGTCAACTACATAAAAAACAACCCTGAGCCAATCCCCGAATTGCAAATAAGAAACCTCTGCGCGTTCCTGAATATAACAGAGGAGAGATTTTGGCAGATTGCGGAGAGCCACAGAAACCTTGATATATGGCGGAGCCGCAGTGACGGTACCCCAAAAGGCCAATGGTATTTGCCTGCCCTTGTGGAGGCGTTCGGCTTTTGGCCTGACACTTACGCGGCAGATGTGAAATGAACACAGATGAGAGGCATTTTCAAAATGAGTAAATATGTTTCGGTTATGCTTACCCTTAAAGACTGGATTCCCGCTTACGCGGGCATGACAACAGAAAGACGTCTTCCCCTGCCTGTCATTCCCGTGAAAACGGGAATCCAGAGGGCAGCGGTATGAGACACGAGTTTCAAGAGTTCCCGCGCGTATTTGAGGTAAAGGGTTACAAGATAAAAGACTATGGTAAGATATATCTGGATGACGGAGAGATGGTATCCTTTGTTACAGAAAGCGGCAGGGAGTGTGACTTCGCCGCGAAGGACTGGGGATTTTACTTAGGCCCGTCAGTCAACAGCAGGTTAAAAAACCAGGGTTTTAAGGTCGCATTGGTTTTAAACGAACAGGGACAGTTATACGTCAACGCCGTAGAGGCCAATAAGATTGATGAGTTTAAACAATACCTTAAGACAAATCAAAACGGCACCATACTTTGCTGGCTTGACGATTGGCTGAGCGAAGAAACTAAGAAATAGATGTGCGGGATAGCTGGATTTATTGGAGCAACAAAACCTGATTTTGACGCGGCGCTGGCCATCAGGCAAATGACAGACACCATGTCCCACAGAGGCCCTGACGATATGGGCTGCAAGGTAGCTTCCTTTGGTAATAATGGAAGTTACGCCGCCCTTGGCCATAGACGTTTAAAGATTATTGACCTGTCTGAAAGGGGCCACCAACCTATGTCCAACGACACTGGCACCGTTTATATCATCTATAACGGCGAAGTATATAATTACATGGAGCTTAAGGCCGAACTCTCCGGCACCGGCCACTCATTCGTTTCCACAAGCGATACCGAGGTTATCCTAAGGGCCTATGAGCAGTGGGGGACTGAGTGCTTTAGTAAATTTAATGGTATGTGGGCTGTGGCTATTTTCGATAAAAATAGGGGCAAGCTCGTACTCGCCAGGGACCGTTTGGGCGTAAAACCACTTTATTACTACAAGAGCGCCTCAGATTTTGTCTTCGCGTCAGAGATAAAGGCCATATTAAAACACCCTAAGATAAAAAAAGAACCAAACTTAGAGAAGATATTCAGATACGTAAGCCGCAATTACAGATACGTTGACACGGACGATACATCATTCTTTAAGGCAATTTATCAGGTCCCCAAGAGTTCCTTTATTGAGATAGATGAGGCGCTGGCAACAAAGCAGACCGCCTATTGGCATCTCAATCCTAATCTCATCCGCCACGATATAAAAGACAAAGAGGCAATCATACAATTCAGAGATATATTTGTGGATGCCGTAAGACTAAGGCTTAGAAGCGATGTCCCCGTGGGTTGCATGTTAAGCGGCGGTATGGATTCAACCTCAATCACCTGTGCCGCGTATAAGCTGTTAAAACACCCGATTGTTACGTTTTCCGGCATTACCGGCCAGCAAAAAGGTGTTTACGACGAGAGTGAATACATAGACAGTGTGATAAGAGATACGAACGCGGATTATTACTATATTAAGCCCGACCCGGCCGACATCTTCGATACTGTAGAAGAGATGCTCGGGTTTCATGACGAACCCATATGTACCGTAACGTGGTACAGCTTATATTTAATCGCTAAAAAGATAAAAGACGAGGGAATCAAGGTCGTACTAAATGGCCATGCCGGTGACGAACTGCTTGCCGGGTACTGGGACCATTACCATTATTACTTTTACGACCTTTTTGAAGACGGCGAGATAGATACGATGTATAAAGAGATTGCCGCGTGGAGGGACAATCACAACCGCTCCAATGACGAGATTAAAAAAACAATAAGACTTATCTCTGCAATGAAAAAGAACAGGGGGCTTGAGTCGGCTAAATTCACTGATTATTCATATTTGCTGAACAAGGAGATTGTTGAACAATATATGACAGTGTTAAGCCAGCCGGGGGAGTTTTCTGATGAACTGTCACGAAGGCTGTATCTGGAGATGTTTTATGAGACGGTACCTGCGACCCTGAGGCCCGAAGACAGAAACACGATGTCTCAGTCAATAGAGTCGCGCTCACCTTTTTTAGACTATCGTTTGATAGAGTTCTGCTTTTCCCTGCCGGGAAGGCTAAAGATTAGAAACGGACTGGGCAAGTGGATACTCAGAGAGGCAATGAAAGGAGTGCTTCCCGAGGACGTAAGGACAAGAAAAGATAAGTCAGGCTTCATTGCCCCCGCTGATGAGTGGTTCAGGACTATTAATAATGCCCAAATGTATGCCCTTATAAACTCCGAATCACTAAGTAAACGCGGCATCTTCAATGTTGGGCAGTTGAATAATATGTTTGAAGAGCACACCGCGGGAGTGAAAAATCATCAGATGGTCTTATGGCAGATACTGAATTTAGAGTTATGGTTCAGGAGGTTTTTCGATGGCTGACGGCAGGGTTTACGTCATAGCGGAGATAGGAATAAATCATAACGGGTCATACGAAAACTGTATCAAAATGGTTGACGCCGCCGCGGAGGCGGGCTGCGACGCGGTAAAACTACAATTTTTCAGGGCGAAGGATTTATATCCGAAAAGCGCGGGAGAGCTGGACTGGAAGGATTCAAAAGGTGAATACTCATATAGTATCTATGGGGCGGTCAAGGGATTTGAACTTCCGGATAGTTGGATAGATGAGCTGCTATATTATTGCAGGTCTAAAGAAATCGAGCTTTTATCGTCAGCCTCAGACCCATACGGGGTGGACATACTTCTGACAAAAGGGCTTAGGAAAATAAAACTTACCTCTTACACAATAACTAACACGGTATTAATTGAGCACTGTGCCGCAACCGGCATACCGATAATTATGTCAACCGGAGGGGCAACGATTGGTGAAATTGAGGCGGCTGTTGCGCTCATTACAAAGTATCACAATGAATTATCTATTCTTCACTGCTCTATCCAGTACCCTACCGCGCTTGCAGACTGTAACCTTGGCGTGATAAAGACGCTTCAATATGCCTTTCCAGACTTGCCGATAGGATATTCAGACCACACAATGGAGGCCATCGAAGCACCAGTTCATGCCGTATACCTCGGCGCGCGGATTATAGAAAAACACATCACACTTGATAAGGCGATGGACGGCCCCGACCACTTTTTTGCCCTTGAGCCGCACGAGCTAATGGATATGGTGGCGGCAATAAGGCAGGCAGAGTCCGATTATGAGCGCGGGACATTTAGCATTGATAAAGTAATCTACGGCAGCACAGCAAAGACAGTGTACCCGCATGAGAAGTATTTAAGGGATTTTGCCTTTATGAAACTTTTTGCAAACAGAGATATACTAAAAGGGCAGAGCATCAGACCCGAAGACATATCTATCTTACGCCCCGGCAAGAAGAGACACGGCCTCGACCCGGTATATTTAAAACTATTTGAGGAGTTTGATATAAAGGCAAAAAAACTCATATCTTTTGAAGACCCTATTACGTGGGACTTAATATTTTAACAATCTATAATTCAACATAGGGCAATGGCAAACGAGTTTGATAAGATAATAAAAGAGACATTAAGGGAAGGACTGGACGTGCTTCTTGAGCAGGTATTACACGTAAAGTATAAAATCATTAAGCAAATAAATACCAAACTTCAAATAACCGACGAACGACTCTAAAATGGCACACCGGATGTTGCGCTATGCCCTTTATCTTGATGAAACATATGACTTACCCGTTGAGCAGTATTTGTTTTACATAGGAAGGGAGCCGTTAAAAATGAAGGGGACCCTGAGGAGGCCGTTTTTAGATTATAGATACAAGATAATAGATATCAGGGACATAGACTGTGAGAAATTCTTAAACTCTGACCGTGTTGAAGTGCTTGTACTGTCTATCCTGTGTGATTATAAGGGTAGGGACGCAAGTTTATTTATACGTGAGATATTGTGTAAAATAAAAGAGAGGGTGAAAGAGGAGACCTTAAGGGGCAGGTACATAAGGCAATTGCGGGTGTTGTCCAATTTAAGGAACTTACAGGCAAAAGTACATAAGGAGGTATCTGGCATGGCAATAGTATTTGACATAGAAACGGATATTTTGTATCAGCAGGGGCTTGAGAAAGGGCGTGGAGAGGGGATTGAGAGAGGGATTGAAGATGGTCGGACTGAGGGAAGGCTTCAGGGATTAAGGCAGGGGTTGACAGAGGCGATAGAGTTGGCCGTCGAGCTGAGGTTTGGCGCTCAAAGTCTTAGTTTGATTGAAGGCATTAAATTTATTAACGACATAGATAAGCTGGAGCATATTAAAGAGGTGATTCGGCGGGCCGGTTCTATTGGCGAGGTGATAGCAGAATTAGGAAGTGGAAGCTGAGTCGGGTTCATTCAACTTGAAAGCGATTTAGATGAGAAGAGTTCTTTTCAGAGGCGACGCTAAGCCATCAATTGGCACAGGGGACCTGATGTCGCTGGTAAATCTGTCCCGTTATTTTGAAAATAACGGATGGGAGGTGTTTTTTCTGATTCGCGGCTATGAAGCAGGCATAAAAATAATGGAAGGGCGCGGCGTAAAAAATGTATCTACGATTCCCCCTGACTGCTCCTTGCAAGAAGAACAAACGGCCATAAACAATATAATAATCAAAAAAGACATTGACATCCTGTTTCTTGAAATAACGGAAAGGAAACTCACCGACTATGTCTTACCCGCCGCGGTGAAAAAGGTCTGTGTAAATTTTGACGGCATTATCCCCGATGGCATGGACATCGTGATAAACTGGGATATCGAAGGCACAGCCCATTTCGATAAGAAACGACACCCTAAGACGAGGTTTCTCGTGGGGCCGCAATATATAATACTGCCTGCTAATTTCGATAAAGGACGTATTGCCGCGCGCACTTATGCCCCTAAACCACAAAATGTGCTGATTGCTATGGGAGGGGCGGACGAATTAAACTTTACTCAGAAAGTCATCAATACTATTTTAGAAGATGAGCCGGATATGAAAATCACCGTTATAATCGGGGCTGGATATCTGTATAAAAAGGAACTGGAGACATCGCTGTCAAAATCAGAAAACGGGCATGTGGTAAAACAAGATGTCAGCGACATGTTTGAAGAGTATATGAACTGTGACGTGGCTGTGGCCGCTGGGGGGTTGACCTCATACGAGTTGATTGCAACGGGTACGTCAGCCATTTTGATTGCCACATACGCTCATCAAATTGAGCGATGTAAGTATTTCGATCACGAGGGCTGGGTCAGATATTTGGGTTACAGGTCTTACGAGCGCAACGAGTTGAGACACTTAATAAAGGACCCGCCCGCCCCGCCCAATACTAATATATTTGACACCCAAAAAATAATTGAGGCCGTCAATGAACTCATCAAATGACATTGTCATAAACCACGAAGGGGGGGTATTTTACTTTCGGTACCTGCAATGGGATACCGAATTTTTCGGCAAGAGGTCATATGTCCTTGACGCTGCCAAATCCATTTTTAAGCCCGGCGCCGAAATCAGAGAGCTAATAATACACAGCCTTATGGATAGTTTTGTGACGGTGAAGCTAAATACTGACATTGGAATCGGGACAATAAGCTTTTTGGAGGACTGCGGATTTTATTATGTGGACACAGAGGTAAGGCTTAGATATGCGAAGAGCTGCCGCGGAGATCAAACTTACGATATTGGCAGTGTAACGATAGAAAGGCCGCAGCACATCAGCGGCCTTCCCTGCGAGTTGCTTGGCAGGGCATTTACGCATACGAGGTTTCATACAGATTCTCACATATCCGGCCAAACTGCCGACCAGTTGTGGATAAGTTATCTGAAAAACTATCAACCCTCGCCAAATGGGCACCTGTTTACGGCAAAAACAGGCGATGATGTCGCGGGCATTATCGTTGTAAATACCGACGGCGTTGAGGCCACTTTTTTCTACGTCTCGGTAATAGATAAATTCAGAAACAGGGGGATAGGCTCAATGCTCATTAACAAAGCCGCCGCTTGTTTTACGGGCTATAATATCTTCACCGGAACTCAGATAAAAAATACCGCCTCCCTGAATTTCTATATCAAAAATGGGTTTACAGAAATAGATTCCACGAAGACTGTACTACACTATTGGGGAGCGGCCAGAAGCGCTATTTCATTTTAAGAAGCGGGTATATCGGGGACTCCGGCCTGGGGGCAAGCGTCTGCCTCTGGCAGTCGGCTATGAGGTCAAGCTCTCCGATAATTGTTTGTCCAATCAGGGGTTCGCTTGCGGGCGGCCCTACAACACAGTCAGTATTCATGAATCGCTTGCCTATCTTGATGGTAACAGTGCCTGCCACATCAAGCTCATCCTTTCTTTCGTCTGCGTAATATACGATTGCCTTGCGTAAAATCTTAAGATTCAGTTCCTCTACAATATCCCTTGGCAGCATCAGCATCACCGCGCCTGTATCTACGAGGGCCATAGTCTTGTATTTCCTTATGCCGCTTTCAGGGATCCTGTTGTCCATATACAAATACCTGTCCGCAAAGTTTTTCAGCTCCACCTGTACCTTTATCTCGCCCATCACTCCCTCCTCCATAACGCATATCACTACTAGTCCTAATCTTTCTTCGCCAATGATGTAAAGTTTTCATAAATCACTAGTCGGAACCGGGTAAGAGATATTACCAGATATTATAAAAACCGCCGTACACGGCACTGCGCCGTATACAGCGGTCTTCTTTCTTCCCCCCCCTAAATCAGTGGCCGCCAGGAAAGAACGTTATGCTCAACAAATAGAAAAACCCCAGAGCGGCTACTCCAATCCCAAGACTCCATGCTATGAGCCTCTTCTCTACCTGAGAAATCGGCTCATATTCCATCTTCTTTATTTCTTCGGAAAATTTCGGCTCATCCGCCATCTTATAAAGTCCTCCTTATTTAACCTGTAACTATCGGTGGTTTTACCCCATGGAAAAATAACCATGAAATGAACAGCCCTACCCATATGATAAACCCAAACAGACATATGACGTACACAACCGCGAGCTTGCCAATCCCCTCTTCCCACAGCTTTTTGAAGTTGGAGACGAGGCCGATACTAAAAAATGTAAGGACAAAGAACATCACCCTAAAGGTGTTACTCTCGTCGGTGGCCAGCTTGGCCTTTGCAAGCACATCTCTATGGTCTTTAACGCTGCCGTTGAGGCTTTTTATTTTGTCCTTAGACACATCTATTCTGGCTTTAATTGACTCTTCCTCTATGGGGAGTACAGGAGAGGCTAGCTTCTTTTGTAGTGAGGCTATTTCAGTTGTCAGCGTCTTCACCTGATTATCTACAGGGGCGATTGCCTTTGTGGATGGGAAACATATGAAGAGAAGCAGCAGGAAGGTTACCACATAGCCGATGACGAATTTAGGGAATCTCTGCCAAATCTCTACGGCCTTAACCTTTTCACCTGGTTTGCATTCCATCTTCGTACACCATACAATTGCCAAAACGAATGCCCATACGCCAATAAATATGTCTATAAACATTTTTACCGTCGTGCTGGCCATGGTAATCCAGCCAGCCTCGTAATTTATCCCTGACATATCCAGAGCCTTTGCGCGAATCAGGGCGTCGGTTATAGCCCCGCTTGCCACAGCGCCTCCGTCTGTCTTGACTGCAAGCCCCATCCACGCCCCTGCGACCAGTGGTTCGCTCCATAGAAATATCTGCGCCGCAAACGGCAGGATTAACATCTCCACAACGGCAAATATAACGACGAGGGAAGATACCATTATAGGCACTATCGGACGCGCCCTTATTGCGCCGCCCACCGCTATGGCCGCCGACACGCCGCAGATAGATATGCCCGCCGCCAATGGGGCTGCCCATTCGCTGCTGAACTTGAAGTACTTTCTTGCCACGTAATACACCACCGCCCAGTAGATGAGATAGGCTTCTACAATAGCACAAAGCCCTCTGAACAACACCGCCGAGGCCAGCGTAAAAGACTCCGCCGCCTTGAGGCCGAGCATAGCGCCCATGATTACGATGGCGGTCTTTATGTATAGTTCCGGCCTTGCCGCTTCTTTCAGAGTCTCGGACAATTTCGGGAAAAAATTTCCCACTATCAGGCCCGCAATTAACGCCACTATAAATCCGGCTTCCGGGGTCAGGCTCAAGGCCCAGTTGATTTTAAAACCTGCCAGTTGGTTTTTTGTAGCCGCGATATGGGCGTAGTGTCCCGTAAACCAGCAGAGGTAACTAAGCCAAAACAGGACAGTGAATCCAACCGCGAATTTACCCACATTAATGCCCATCAACCTTGCCCCGACAAGCATAACTATGAGCATGGCCGCATATGTGAGAAACAGGGCGGTGACGCCGGTTATACCCTTTTTCTCATAAACATCGCCAACTTTAAGGGCGGAGACATCACCCTCGGCGGTAACGCTGTCCTCTTTACCATCGGCAAGTTTAAGGGTAAGTTTGGCACCGTCAATCTTCGTGAGTTCTCCTTTTACCGGCTTATACTTCTTTGATATAGCAGACATTGCCTTAGTCGGGTCAGTCCAGATTGAGGTGCTGATTCCCCAGCCCATAAGGTCATGCCCCATGAACAGCCCCAGAGATACCATGAAAATAAAAACACCAAGAAACAACGACAACCAGTCTTCACTTATTCCCGCAGCTTTTTCCTCCATAATTACCGCGCCTCCTTATTAGTTTAGAGTATATATCGAAACTTCATAAAATGAAGCCTTCAATGGCAAGGGTTTAGTGTGATAAAAGCCGATGGTGTTACCGCCGCGTGACATTAGCAATTTCCCCGCAATCCCATATAGCTAACCTCATAGAGCCAACCTCAAAGAGTTAACCGTACCTTATTACCGGACAATCCGGCAAATAAGCGCGTTGCCGCCAACCACGCACCCACGCCGCGACTATTCTGTCATATAAAAAACAAAAATGTCAAGGTGAGTAAACATTGTGTGAAATAAACATAGTGGCAAGCCAACGCGTGGCGTGTCAGCGGCGGGAGGCTGGTTGCAGTTGCCCTGAATATTTATATCTCAATATTTAATGCTGGTAAATTCGCGTAAAATCGTGTACAATAGCGTACCGGAGAGGTGTCCGAGCGGCTGAAGGAGCACGACTGGAAATCGTGTGCGGGGTCTAAAAGCTTCGCCGAGGGTTCAAATCCCTCCCTCTCCGCCAGTACTTTCTTTTATGCAGTTGGGTAATGGCCCTGCGCAACAGGCAGGTGTGAACCCCGTCAGGTCCGGAAGGAAGCAGCGGTAAGCATTATGTCTGTGTGCCGCGGTAAGTCTTTACCCGGCTGCATAAAGGAAAGTAATCCGGCACAAGAGGAGCATAGCGTTGCCATATTTAGTTCTAGCCAGGAAATGGAGGCCGCGGGGTTTTGAAGACCTCGCAGGGCAAGATACGGCCGTGAAAATCCTGAAAAATGCCATTTCCCAGCAAAGAATTGCCCATGCGTATATCTTTTCAGGCCCGCGCGGCGTTGGAAAGACATCCGCCGCAAGGATTTTCGCCAGGGCGCTCAACTGCCTTGACGGCCCTACGACATCCCCCTGCGGCACATGCCCTAATTGCATATCCATCAGAAACGGCTCGTTTCTTGACGTTATCGAAATTGACGGTGCCTCAAACAACAAGGTCGAAGAGGTCAGAGAACTTATAGAAAAAGTAAAATACGCCCCATCAGGAGCAAAATATAAAATCTACATCATAGACGAGGCGCACATGCTCTCAAACGCCGCGTTTAACGCCCTGTTAAAGACCCTTGAAGAGCCTCCTTCTCACGTTGTCTTTATCCTTGCCACTACCGCCCCAAAGAAGATTATCACCACCGTGCTCTCAAGATGCCAGCACCTGCCGTTTAAGAGAATTGCCCTCGATAAAATCAGACAACAGCTCAGCGTCATCTCTCTGGCCGAGGGCTTTGATATTACGCCTGAGGCCCTTTCCGCCCTTGCAAAGGCCGCCGACGGCAGTATGCGAGATTCGCTCACGCTGCTTGACCAGATCGCCTCGTTCTCTTCCAGCATTACCGAAGACGATGTCTCAGCCCTGATCGGAATTTCAAATATGTCCGCTATTGCCGCAACCGCCTCTGCCCTCACATCCGGCAACAGAAAGAAAATCCTTGAAATCATCGCGGACCTCTACGAAGGCGGTATTGATCTGTTGTCCTTTCACCGCGATATAATAGAATACTTTCGGGACGCCCTCGTAGCGTCGTGTAAGGGCGGCAACATCCCGGATGCCGTTGCCGTCGGCGCCTCAGAGGAGGAGCTTACCGTAGTCCTTAATGAATTGTTAAAGGCCGAAGGAATGATAAAAAATGCTGAATCCCCACGCGCCGTGCTTGAGATGTCTCTTATAAAAATAAGTTTCCTCAGTTCCTTCAAGACCATAAACGAGATAATCCGCGACCTTCAGGCTGGTACCCACTCCCCTAAACCATTAACAACAACGATTGAACAACGCGCTGGCGCGGCATCTGAACCAATCATCTCAACAGTCCCGCCTGAATCAATAGAATTGCCCGAACCCCCTGAACATCCGGGTTCACCAGATAAATCATCCACCGCACCCTCCCCTGCGAGATTGTGGAACATGGCCATAGACAAAATTTATGACACCTCCCCCCCCCTGTGGGGCATACTCAAAGACGCCGCGGCCACAATCGAAGACGCCGCGGTTAACATTGTTTTCAGCGGTGGAAACAGCATCCACGCGGACTCAGTTCTGGAAAAAAAATCTATCATCGAAGGCATTCTCCATGAGCTGTCAGGCAATAAATATAGCGTATCAGTAAAAACCGCCAAACCTGAAAAGGTACAGGAGAAGGACTTAAGAGCCGAGGCGCTGCTAAGTACCGTGGTCAAAGACGCCCTTGATTTATTCGGCGGAGCGGTAGTTGAAGTAAAACCTATTGTAAAAAATAAACACTGATAAAAGGAGGAATTGTATGTCAAAGAAAATGCTGGGAAACCTCATGAAAGAGGCACAAAAGCTCCAGGAAAGAATGATGAAAATGCAGGAAGAGGCGGCTCAGAAAACCGCCGAGGCCAGCTCCGGCGGCGGCATGGTCACAGCGGTGGCAAACGGCTCCGGACAGCTTATCTCAATCACCATAGACAAAGAAGTCGCAAACCCGGATGACCTTGAAATGCTCCAGGACCTCGTCGTTGCCGCGTGCAATGAGGCAATCAAAAGGGCACAGGAACAGGTGCACGAAGAGATGTCTAAAGTAACCGGAGGACTTCAAATCCCAGGAATGCCTGATATATCTAATCTCTTCGGCAAGTAAGGGCAATCATGGCCGAAGTTTACGGCATAATTGACACGCTCATAAACGAACTCTGCCGTTTGCCCGGCATTGGCAGGAGGACAGCCCAGAAACTGGCCTTTTTCATCCTGAATATGCCCAAGGACGATGCCCTGTCCATAGCAAACGCTATCGTAAGCGTAAAAGAACGGGCCGGCTTTTGTAACGCCTGTTTTAACGTCACAGAATCAGAACTCTGCCCTATTTGCAGCGATACCACGAGGGACAGTACAAAGATTTGCGTCGTAGAAGAGCCAGGCAATATAGTCGTAATTGAGAGGAGCCGCTCCTTCGACGGCCTGTACCATGTGCTGCTCGGCGCATTGTCGCCCGTTGACGGAATCACCCCCGACAAGCTCAAAATAAATGAACTGCTGCTACGTATCAAAGACAACCCAATCGAGGAGGTGATTCTTGCCACAAATCCAAACACGAAAGGGGAAATGACGGCTCAATACATCGCCAGTCTCCTGCGTCCGCTAAACATAACCGTGTCAAGGATTGCCTACGGACTTCCCATGGGCGGGGAAATCGAGTTTGCCGACGAGGTTACATTAGGGAAATCCATGGAAGGCAGAAGAAGGCTGTAAGGCGCATAATTAGCCTATAATCCCGCCTCATAGCCATTCTTAGAAAATCCACGCAAAATATTAGCTTCCTCCAAAGGCGGAAATATATTTTTTCATAGGCGTTTTTTGCTTGACTTTTTTCTTTAACACTAAGTACAATCATACTACAAGCAGAGAACTGACCAGTACGCGGGTTGTTTCTGTTGCCGCAGGTGTCAATTTTAGTGGCCAGTTTTAGTGGCCGATTTTAAAGGCTTGATGGTCGGTGCAATAGAACAGCGGAAGGTCAACGTTATGAATAAAAATAAAGATTACAAGCAGACTCCGTCCTATGTGTCTGAGTTACACAGGCTGTTGTAAAAATACAACAAAAACGTTGGGCAGCCGTGGGGTGCAATAGGTATAAGTGCCTTTATTGGGCGGTTGTCGCTGGTTGGTATGTATCTTGCATACTATGTCGGGTAAGGACGAACCCCTGTTCTGTGGGAAGTTTGGGGCTGCGGTCAATATGTAAGGTTGTAAAGGGGGCTGTTGTGAGTGGGTTGAGGTGGCAAAAGTGGCAAGGGTGGCAAATGAGTTGTCGCGGTAAGGTTTTTGCGGCGGCTGGTATGGCGGGGAATGAAGGTGGGTAATGTTGGTGATAAAAAATATAGAGGCTCACAGTGTAAAACAAGAAATAGGGAGGTGGTGTTCAAAACCGTGGTTGGATGAGGCGGCTGCATAGGGAATTGAATAATCAATATTAATTCTGCCATCGGCAGAGAGAAAATCTCGGTATAAGAGATGTTTTTATGGAGGGCTGAAAATTGAAGAAGCTCGCAGTGATAGTAATGGTGATGGTGTTCGCGCTTAGTTTCGCACTGGCCGCTTACGCCGCCGACGCGCCGTCGGACACGGCCGTGGTGGCTCAGGGAGACACCAAGATAACAATTGGTGGAGAGATAAGGTTCCGGGGTGAATACACTCACGACAGATATAACCAGGTAAGCGACGGCACCCAGTATACTACCGCCACGTACATAAACCCTTTCGGAGTAGTGGTTTATTCCAACAAAGGACCACTAACAGCAAACAATGACCATCAGGCATACTATGATGGTAGGGTAAAAATTAACCTCGACGCTAAGGTGTCAGACAGCGTGGAAGGTTACATCGAGCTGGAATCCGGCAATGGAACCAACTCAGACACATGGACGTGGGGAAATGTTGGTAACTCCACATACGGCGGCGTGGCAACAGGCACCGGCGCAATGGGCACATACGCCAGCGGCAACTCACAGGTTGGCGGCATGTTCATCCGCCAGGCGTGGATTAAGTACGAGCAGCCGATGTATGGCGTTAAAGTCGGACATCAGCTCCTGATTCTCGGCAACGGCCTGTTTTTTGACCACACAAGGTACGGCGACGACGCAATCGTAGTATTCGTAAATCCTGTAAAGAACTTCACTATTGCCGCGTTAACGGCCAAGTTCAGAGAAGGCGTCGCTGCAACCAGCGCTTTGGCTGCACAGAACCCCGCCAGCGGCCCTAACGGTACTGGACAGGCCAACGACTCAGACGCATATGTATTGTTAGCCTCGTATAAGGGCAGCAACTTCAACGTCAGCGGCGACATAACCGCTGTTAACGACCAGGCCATTTACCAAAATACCCCGATTGCCGGTGGCCCTACATTTACTGACAGCGCACAGGTTTGGAACTTCGGCCTTCGCGGCGACGGTACTTTTGGACCGGCGACCATAAGAGGCGACTTAGAACTCCAGGCCGGAAAGTACACCAGCAACCAGCCGTTCACGAGCAGCGGACGTTTCAGAGGCTGGGCAGGACTGGCAGGCTTAGATTACAAGGTCGGACCGGCTAAGCTCACCTTAGAGACCGCATATGGAAGCGGTAAGGCCGGCAACGATACCAGTACCGACACCCCTACGTTTATCACCTCGTTAGGAAACGACCAGCACTACACGTACGTTTATGAATACCGCGTAAAGTCGGCCTCTGGCGTAGTCAGCTCAGGTCTTGCCAACACCCTGTATATCAAGGGTGGTGGAAGCGTGGATATTACAAAGCAGCTTAGCGCCGAGACTTATCTGTACTGGTTACAGGCGGCAAAGGCAGTTGCTTTAAATGACGCGGCCGGATTTGTCAACGGCGTGCCTTACACCCCCAACTACTCAAGGAACCTGGGTTGGGAACTTGATGCAAAAGTCACCTACGCACTGTCAAAGAACCTGAAGTACTGGGTAGAGGGCGGTTATTTCTGGACAGGCTCCGCGTATGACTACAAAACTGGCGTGGCTACCTACATAAACGCCACAACTCCTGCGTACACATACAACACGTACAGCTACGGGAGAGACAACGCGTATGCCATCAGAAACGGCATTCAGTTGAACTTCTAGTTAATCGTCGCGCGGCGCACAATTGCCGCGCATTCAGGATTGAGGGGCTGACCGCAAAAGTCAGCCCCTCTTTTATTCTATCGCCATATTTAAAGGCAGGAGGAGGTAGGATTTATGAATATCAAAGATTTATTAAATAACGGCAATCTGCTGATAATCGCCGGGCCGTGCGTAATCGAGACAAGGGACATCGTAATGGAAACCGCGGCAACCCTCAGTGACATCTGCGGCAGGCTAAAGCTCCCATTTATATTTAAAAGTTCTTACGATAAGGCAAACAGGACGTCTCTGAACGGCTATCGTGGGCTTGGCAGCCAGACAATCATATGCAATGCCGATGGGACTGCTTGTGAAATCAATGAGTCTGACGCAAGAAGAGATTCAATGGCAAAGGGGCTTGAAATACTTGGTGAGGTAAAAAAAACATTGGGATTGTGTATTACCACCGATGTACATTGCCCGGAGGAGGCCAAAGTGGCCGCGGAGGTCGTAGATTTACTTCAAATACCGGCATTTTTGTGCAGACAGACAGACCTTCTTACCGCAGCGGCCAGCACTGGCCGGGCGATAAATGTTAAAAAAGGACAATTCCTTGCCCCGTGGGATGTGAAAAACATCCTCGCGAAGTTAAACTCGGCGGGCAACGGCCCATTTCTCCTAACCGAAAGAGGCACGACCTTTGGCTATAACAACCTCGTCGTGGATTTTAGGTCTATACCTATTATGAGCGCATTCGGCTGCAATGTGGTCTTTGACGCCACACACAGCGTCCAACTGCCGGGCGGCGGTGGTGACCGTTCAAGCGGCCAGAGGGAGTTCGTCCCGACTCTTGCCCTTGCCGCTGTTGCGGCGGGTGCCTCCGGATTGTTTCTTGAGGTGCATCCAGACCCCGACAACGCCCTCTGTGACGGCCCTAATATGCTTGAATTGAAGAATGTCGAGGCCTTGCTGTCCGTCTGCGGCGATATTTATGAAACGGTCAGCGGTTATAAAAATTCTCTGTTTAAACATAGTTTTGTATAATATCTTGACAAATAACTTTAAAATATTTATTATACTGGCAGGCAGGCAATATGAATGAATTAGAGTTATATGACGCGTGCAGGGTGCTGTTTGGCAAGGAAGTAAGGATAGACAGGCAGTTTCTTGAGTATATCCAGCCTTCCGGCGTCAAGAGCGCCTATCGCAAGATGGCCCTTGCGACACATCCCGACAGGATTGCCGCCTTGGGGGTTAACCTTCAGACCGGCCAGTGCGGCGATTTCAGGGTAGTTGCCGCCGCCTATGAAAAATTAACGAAATATCTGAAACTCAGAGAAAGCGGTTACAGGTTCAAAACTAATTACAGCACATACAGTGAAGGCACGCAAAGAAAAGACTACTCTGCGAAGACATGGCAGCACCCGGCACAAAACACCGCCCAAAACGCTACAAATAGTTCATCGGACAAGACATGGAAGGCCAATAGTTATTACAGTGGCTCCACGTGGCAAAACACACAACAAAAGGCCACCGCCGCTCCAAATTTCTCAGGTAACAGTGGGTTTACACAGAAGAGCGCCTTTGCCTCCCTTGATTCTCAAAAGACATCGTCGTATTCGTATCAGCAAAAGAGCGTGCCTAAACGCAAACTTCGCATCGGAGAGTATTTATACTACTCCGGCGTTGTGGCCTGGAAGGACCTGATTGCCTCAATCGTATGGCAGACAAAGCAGAGACAGCGCCTCGGTGAAATTGCCGCAAGATGGGGATGGTTGACCGAAGGGAAGATACTTGAGATTATGAAGAGCCGCAATCGTGGCGAGCGCTTGGGTGACGCCCTTGTGCGCTTAAAGATCATTACCCCGTTTCAGTGTAATATGCTTGTCTGGCAGCAGCAAAAAAGCCAGAATCCCCTCGGCAAATATTTTACTGCCGAGCGTCTTGTCTCTGAAAACGACCTGACACGCCATTTGACGAATCTAAAATCTCACAATCAAAACATTGACAAGCCCACAAGCTCAGGATGACCTCATAACTTGAAGCCACGGTAAATTTGTTCTCCATCATAAGCAAGCGGTAGTTGCTTAGTTTATTGTCATCCTTGTCCCTTTCCGTGTCCCCTTCTGTCATTCCGGCTTGTCCAGAATCGTCCCTTAAATGGTTGTTTCAAGATGATTTTGCCTACTCTGAGGTATTGGGGATAGATTCCGGACAAGCCGGAATGACAGACTAAGAAAAAGACAGTCCAGAAATTGTTGCAACTTCCAATGAAAACTTGTTTTATCCGTCAGAACAAAATTACCGTGACTTGAAACTCCTTAGGTTGTCTTTTTTAAATCCTTTTATGATTCTATAAGCGAGGAAATAAAACCACTGTGAAAATTGGTATTTCCTGAGATTTCCTGTTTGATCCAGGAGGACATGAAAGACTGCCCCATACAATATACCCGTGACCGTTTCAGACCCGCTGTAATATGCTATAAATCCCAACACAATCAATAATTCGTATGAGTGAAATATGAGTGTTATCCGATTCCACTTCATCTCATCGCACCATGAGGTGAAATTACGTATGGTAAGCCTCTCTCCAGAAAAAATGAGAAAATCAAATATATGGTCTATATCAATAAACACGCCCGTTATCAGGGCCGCCGCCTCTTGCCACGAGTTGGTAATCGCGTAAAGAACGCCGCCAAGGGCGGAGGATGTGTAGGTGTGAACACGAGTTGTCAATTTGCCACCTCCGGTTTATAAAAACATCGAAACAACGAACATCAAAGTCAGGGCGCACATTATTATGGTCGCAGCCCATGCAATCGTATTAAATGTCCCCTTGTTTATATAGTCCCCCATTAGCTCTTTTTTGTTAATAAGCATGAGCATGAAAAACAATACAAAGGGCAGCATAACGCCGTTGACGACCTGCGAAATCCACATCACCGCTATCAGCGGCATACCGGGAAATAAGACAATCAACGCCCCAATGACGATAAATATGGTATATAGGCTCATAAAAATAGGCGCTTCTCTAAAGGTCTTGTTGATGCCGGCCTCAAAGCCCATCCCCTCGCAAATGTAGTACGCCGTGGCAAGCGGTAAAATTGAGGCGGAAAACAGGGACGCGTTGGCAAGGCCGACCGCGAATAGCACTGAGGCATACTTGCCAGCTATCGGCCTTAGCGATACGGCCGCGTCACTGGCGCTCTCTATGTGTATGCCGGCCTTATACAGCGTTGCCCCGCACGCTACTATGATAAACAGGGCTATGATGTCCGTCATAAAACAGCCAAATATGACGTCTATGCGTGACGCCCAGTAGTTTTCTTTTTTTACGCCCTTTTCCACTATTGAGGACTGAATGTAAAATTGCATCCATGGAGCGATTGTAGTGCCGACTACCCCGATGAGCGTGACGATGTATCCGGTGTCGAATCTGAAAGAAGGCCTGATCGTCTCCTTCACCACCTGTGACCAGTCCGGCTTGGCAAGGAAGGCCGCGGGTATATAGACGAGATAAACTACGCAAAAGACTAAAAATGTTATCTCAACGACACGATATGAGCCTTTCAGTATGAACAGCCATACGATTAATGCCCCTAATGGGACGGATATGTACTTGCTTACGCCGAACATCTCATTACTTGCCGCCCATCCGGCAAACTCTGCCGCGGTATTTCCTATATCCGTTATGGACAGGAACAGCATCAGCCAGAAGGTTACCTTCACGCCATAATTTTCGCGGATTAACTCGGCAAGCCCTTTGCCCGTTACCGCGCCCATTCTGGCCGACATCTCCTGTACAACGATGAGCGCCACAGTTATTGGTATAAGCGACCATAGGAGCGAATAGCCATAGTGCGCCCCGGCAATCGAATATGTTGTTATGCCGCCCGCGTCGTTGTCAACGTTTGCGGTTATGATGCCAGGCCCAATGATTGACATAAGTATTGCCAGATTCCTTAGTCTTCTCTTCAATTGAAGCCCCTTAATTTCCCGTTAACCAGATTTTCAAAATCCAGCGTATCTGAATCGAAATATATTAGTCCAGTAGTCTTCCCTGGGGACATACCCCCAGCCCTCCAATGCTGGTCTTATCTCGGAATCATACATGGACGATATTACAATAAACGGGTGGATTCCCGCTTCGATTTTTTCTCTGATTTCTTCAGGCGCTATGATGTCAAGGCCTTTGGTTTTCGTATGCCATTTCGCGGGATTGCCGTCTATAAACCCCGCCGCGGTGGTGTTCATTGCCCTCAGTATGCCGTATGTCTCATGTCCACCGACTCCTGCGCCCCATATATAGACAGGGATGTGCGGGTTTGAGGCCAGCTTGTCCCTGAGTCCCTCGCAGTATCTCATTTGAAATTTGGCGACAATCCCTTCAAGTTCATGCGGAAGGGGCGCGGTCGCAGCGCTCTGCATCATAAGGCCGGTAAAGGCCGCTATGTGCAGGACTTTATAGCGCTCCGCTATCTTAAGCCATAGGCCGCGCTCACACCATTTTTCAATTCCATCGTCAATATATCCAAGCTGCTTGTGCACAGCCTTGCGCCACATGGGGTGCGGGCCAAGGTTGCAGTCAACGAGCAGCCGTTCGTATGAACTGTCAGGGATTTGAAGGGCACCGCAGCAGTGGTGAAATTCGAAACTCGCGGTTGCCCCGTGTGTCAGGCCCATTGTCAGGTATGTATCGCCATAGACAATGGCCGCCTCCGGGTGAGCTCTAAGGGCGGCAGCCATAGCCTTGAGGGCTTCACTGCCAAGCCGGCTCTTTTTTGGCAGATGCGTTATGAACTCTCCGCTTGACGCCATTAGCGCCATATTCCACATTGCCGCGGTGGAACTTCCCTCAGGTGCGCATATAAAAACGGTATTTCTTATGATTTTTCGTACCTCTTTTATGAATGCGTCCTGATTATTGGCAGCCGGGTCTGTGTCAACTATAATAAGCTCTATTGAGCCGTCTATTGTCTGATTTGCCAAATCTGCGAGGGTCTCTCTGATGAACTCCGGGCAGTGGTTTGCTATGGCAACCACGGTAATCAAATTAACCAGGGGGGCGTGTTTGAACGAATGGGCGGCAACCTCAGTCGGTTCAGATGTTTCTTGTATTTTCCATAGCACGTTATATGACAGCCGATTTTTGCCTTCGCCACCGTCAAAGCATAATGCCCCCGGCTCAAGCCGCAGGCACGCGGCGTCTACGTATGGATGGGCCACATGGGGTCTGGAAAAGACATATGGCAAGACAAGAGACACACTGACCGCGTCGGCAGTTACCACAGCGTCAAAGAAAAATATCGCGAACGCCCCGATTTTTAAGAACTGTTCTATCTCATTACACATCTGTTGGTCTGGTTCAACAGCAACCGCAAGGTCAAAGTAGTTAAGTGGCAGCCCTGAGGGGGACTGTTCAACATAGACAACGTCGTGTGAGACGTGAGTGTTGGGATTGTGTCCAATCACCCAAACCTCATATCCGCTGGTTAGCTCCACGAGGGCACCAGGGCGGATACCCCCGCCAGCAAAGATTACCTTGCCGCGCGGCGGTAAGTTGGACCCCGCAAAGGCAGCCGCCAGATTATACCGGTAGCCTTCGATTGAGGTGTCTGCCGTGTCAAGTTCAGCGTTGTTAAAATATGCCCGGTGGTATTGCCTTGAATATGTAAAACATGAGAAGTTCTCAGATAGAATCGAATCACGCAGTCTTAGGGCGGCCTCTCCCGGGCAGATGGGCTTGGGGGGTGGGGAGAGGGGCTGAGGTGATTTGTTGTAAAGTGCCGCCTCACGGGCGATAATAACCCCTGCCTCTGAGTTATAGTCCCCATAGTCGTAATAACCGCTGCCGTCTGAGGCGGGTTTGGCGGTCTTTTGCCGCGGATGATTCCTGATTCCGCCAATGAGTGAGTCCACGCTGTAAAGGGCCGCAATCCTGAAAAACCGCGCCCATAGCTCCATGTCCCCGGCATATCTTAGGGTTGTGTCAAGGTATCCACCTGCCTCCTGCCATAGCTGCCTCCGCCAGAATGTGGATTCCTGCTGTATGTGCGGCGGGCCTATGTGCCCTTCAAGGTACATTTTTCTTGACCATAGCGGGATTGGCTCAAGGGCTGTTGTGAGCATCCCGCTTTCGTCCCAGACGGTTGGACGTCCCATAATCCACTGGACTTCGCTAAAGGCCCTAAACACCAGCGACACAATCCAAAGCGCACCCGCGTGTAGCTTGTCGTCGGAGTTTAACCAGCCCATAATCTCTCCGGTGGCGCGTCTGAGGCCCTCGTCTATGGCCGCGTACTGACCGGCGTCAGGGGCGCTTTTTGAGTATGTTATATGGCGTTGATATTTCTTAATTATCTCAACGGAGTTGTCCGAACTGCCGCCGTCCATTATTATATACTCAAGGTTCGGGTAGCCCTGCGTAATAACAGACAATATACACTGCTCAAGATATGCCCCCTGATTAAATGAAGGCGTTACGATGGTTATCTTTGGAAGCCGCTGCCGCCATATATCCAGCCTCAGGGTGTGGGCTGTTTGTACCGCGTTCAGATCAAATGGAACAATTTCAAGGTATGAGTAATAAAGAGAAAGTGTCTCCTGCTGCGACGAGGCAGTCTTTAATCTCTCAA
Organism: Nitrospirota bacterium; assembly: GCA_015233045.1. Classification (GTDB taxonomy): domain Bacteria; phylum Nitrospirota; class Thermodesulfovibrionia; order Thermodesulfovibrionales; family Magnetobacteriaceae; genus Magnetominusculus. The sequence continues at coordinate 23,713 of JADFYL010000018.1, forward strand.
CTATGGCGTTTACCGCCGTATTGCCCGGTACATCACCGCGTGCGGCGACAGGTGTGGATATTGTCCTGCCTGCCAGCTCAGGGATTTCGCCATATGTTTGTATATTGATAAGCGCAGTGTCAATTAACGTCCCGGCGTCGTGCCAGTGAGGTAGTTGCCCTGGCCAAAGAGCGCTGCCCTGTGCAACTATTTGAGGCTTATCTGGAGGCGTTTTAAGCGATGACCTCATTGCCCTTGCAATCAGTGCCGGGTCAATGGCCGTTATGCAAAACTTCTCCTCAAACCGGCATCTCCAGCCACATCCATAGCACTCAAGCGGCAGGCACACCGCGGTCGTAAGGCGCGAGTATGGGAAAAACCGCCCGAAATGCCCTCCACCAAGGACTACCACGTTTTGTGTCCCCACGGCTGTGGCGATATGGGCGGCCGCCGAATCAGAGGACAGCAGGTGGCGGCTGCGGCGGATTATCGCCGCCGTCTGGCGAAGAGTAGCCTTGCCGGTCAGGTTGTGGCATGTGCCCTTAAAATTCCCGAATATTTGGGCTGAGACATCAACCGTGTCCATGCCGCCAAGGAGTATCAATTTAAAATTTGTAAAGCCCTTTAATACCTCGCTGAATAATGGATATATCTTATAGTCGTTTTGAGACCCCGGTGCAACGGTCAGGGTCTGAGCGCTATGAAGGTCATGGCGCTCAAAAAACTCATCGGCAAACCTTTCGTCCTCCGGGGTTGTCCACACGGCGGGATGGAGCGTTTCCCTTGTCTCAATGCCAAAGTATCTAAGGAAATCCGCATGTCTATATATTTCGGCTGTTTCAGGCCTGTACGCTGACGGCAAGAGCGCCGTATAATAGCAATTATTTGAGCTTCTGTGTGCCTCGCTGATATTGCACAGGTCTCCAAGGAACCCCACCCTGACCTTAGCGCCGCTTCTGGTTGTGAATATATCGCCGATAAGCTCTCGTGAGTAGACCGAGTTCATTGCGATATCCACGTCGAGGGCCTGTATGCGCCTTATGATGACCTCACGGTAATGGGCGTCGGTGTAGGCAAGTGTCTTGTTAAATGAGATTACGTTATCTACAAAGGGGCAGGGTGCATAGAGTTCAGCAATGTGGTCCTGGCAGAGGACGGTAATTCTGGCCGTCTTAAATTTGTCGGCAACAGCGCCCAACATGGAGGCGGCCAGGACGTTGTCGCCAATGGAATCAGTGCGTACCCATAGTATGTGGCGCGGGTTGTCAAATTTGAGGGCAGTGTCGGGTTTCAAGCGGCACCGTTACGAGATAGTTTGGGCGGGCGATATATTGTCGTGTTCATTAACCGGGGCGGGGCCGTTGACTAAAAAGTGTTTTACTTCAAAGGGGAGCCTTGCGATGCCGTGAAACGGTATCTGGCTCGTCGGCTTGCTGTATGTGACGACAATAGGCCCGAGCATGTCAATTCTATCGTGGCTATTAATTGTCTCAGCACCCTTGTAGATTGCCCCTTTGGCGGCCAGTCCAAACAGAAACTCCTCTGGCTTGACGCTGAACGTTATGTCTATTTTCACAACGAGACGTTGTCCGGGGGACATATCAGCAATCACATGCCGCACTTCTTTGTTGCCGCCGCCGAAGACGAATGTCCCGATGCGGTCAAACAGGCTTACAATCACAATGGTGTCATATATAGGTTCGTTGGCCTGTATGAGCGCGTAAAACGAGAGTGTCTCCATCATTTCCGCGTGGAACGTATCGTAGCCGTCTTTGTTTAGCACCCTCACGCCGAGGATAGTCATTGCCCCTGTGCCGTAGCTTCTGGTGTTTTCATTGAGGATATTGTGCGCAAGGATGTCCTCAGGGGACATCAGGTCATTGCTGGCATTGTGTGCGTCTGATGAGCCGGGTAGTGTTAGCGGGGCGTGATAAACCGCCGGGGGGATGAAAACAGAGGCCTTCTTTACCGTATGGGAATAAATATTAATTGCCTCAATTGGGGAGCCAATGTAGGTGATTTCCCCGTTTTCAAGCAGGATTGCCCTGTCACAGAGGCTCCTTAATGCCTCCATGTCGTGTGAGACAAAGACGCAGGTTGTGCCGCTTTGAATGATTTCTCTTATCGTATTAAAACTCTTCTGCTGGAAAAATATATCTCCCACTGAGAGCGCCTCATCAATGATAAGTATCTCCGGCTTTACGTTAACGGCACAGGCAAAGGCAAGCCTGACGTACATTCCCGTGGAATATATCTTCATCGGCTGGTCAATGAAGTCCCCTATGTCGGCGTACTCTATGATGGACTGCATCTTGCCCTCCATCTCCTCCATCGTATAACCCATGATAGCGCCATTCATAAGGACATTTGCGCGGCCGGTGAAGTCGGGATTAAAGCCGGCACCAAGTTCAAGCAGGGCTGATATGCGCCCCCTTGTCTCAATTGTCCCTTCTGTCAAACGCAGGATTCCGCATATGAGCTGCAAGAGTGTACTTTTCCCTGAGCCGTTACGTCCCAAAAGCCCTATCGCCTCGCCCGTTGGAACGTCAAAGGTTATATTGCGAAGCGCCCAGAACTCGTGGTGGTACTTTTTACCCTTAGGATTTAACAGCTCTTTTAGTCTGTCTGTCGGGCGTGTGAATATCCTGTACTTCTTGCCCGCGCCTTTAAGCGAAATAGTTGTATCCATAATATATTACTCAGGAACTTAGAGCACCTCCGCGAAGTCCGGTTTCAGGCGTTTAAATATAAATCCTCCGGCGACAGTTGACGCCACCCCCAGTATAAATAATAATAACATACCCTTCCAGTGGCTTTGCTCAATGCCCAAAAGGGACAGTCTATAACCTTCGACAACGTAATACATTGGGTTGAGCTTCAGGAGAATTCGCAGACCTTCCGGCACCGCCGCCGGTTGATACACGATGGGGGTATAAAAAAACCACATCCCGATTAGTACGTTTATGACTTGCCCGATGTCTCTGAGAAATATGTTCATGCTTGAGACCATCCAACTGATACCCATAATAAGCAGGCTCAACAGGAAGATATACACGGGCAGATAGAATATGAGAATTGTGAGCTTTTTAGTGATTATCACGGCGGCCACGCCAATGATGCCGAACATTATTGCGTGGTTAAGCATATTTGAAAGCAATATGCTAAGAGGCAAAAGCTCTGAAGGGAAAAGGCTTTTAGTTATAAGCATCTTGTTTTCGATGAGGATTTGCACGTTGCGCTGCACTGTCTCCGCGAAGTATAACCACGGCGCAAGGCCACACAGCAGCCATAACAGGAAACTTTTGGTTCCAGCCTCAGGCCCAAGCCTTGCCTTCAGTACGAACGAAAAAATAAACGTATAGGTTATAACAGTAATAACGGGGTGAATGACCGCCCAGAAAATTCCGAGGAATGAGCCAGTGTAGCGGCTCTTCAAATCACGAATCACGAGGCATTTAAGCATATACCTGTTGCTTATAACCTCACGGACAAAGCGAAGGGCCACCATCTTCAACGATATCAGCCTGGTTAAGAACACCGTTGCTATGACCGACTACCACACATTAATTGACCCACACGGACTGGGGAAAAGACTGGACAGCACCCTCAGCACCCTCATAGCCCCCAAGCATCCCAAATCCCACACGCAGAAGGCCGACAATAAATATCCATGCGAAATGGTAACATAATCGGGGAGTTGTTGTCAATTGCGCGCCCTATCCTAAACGTGGTAAATTTGTTCCCCATCATAAGTAAGTGGTAGTTGCTTAGATTGTTGTCATCATTGTCCCTTTCCGTCATTCCGGCTTGCAGACTGTGTCATAATAGTAGGCCAGCCCCCCCCCC
>JADFYL010000139.1:0-3310 GCA_015233045.1 Nitrospirota bacterium
TCTTACCACCGCCACGAACATAGGCGTCTGCAAGGAGTCCGACGAGGTCAACATTGTTGCTCAGGGCTTCGGCTTGGTCATTTAGGAATGTGCCCCTTACGCCATCTACGCTATCAACGAGGCTTGGCAGGGATACCCCTTTTACCTTCATAGCGTTAAAACACAACAAGGCAAGGATAGATAAAACCCTGCTCTTGCCTGATTGCTTTTGACTGTAAAGAAAAAGATAAGGAAAGGAATAAAAAACCTGATAGAAGTATGTGGCGATTATCCACGCGGTCAGTAAACCATAAGAAGGCTATTTGGCAAGCTCCACATACTTCTTGAGTGTCTGTTTTACCGTTTCAAAAACGTTTGCAGGAGCGATGGGATTAGCCACAAACTCTTCTATTTTTTTCCTGTTCCAACGGTCTTTGTGGTCGATCAGAATCCGGCTCCTTTCGTCAAATATTATCTTCAGGTCGCCTTGCTTATAAACCCCGCCCTCATGGAAATAAAAATTGCCATCTTTGGCTATCAGATAGAAATTCCTATCTACCGGCACACCATCGCTAACGATGGTTTCCCTAAATCCAAGACTCATAAAATCTTGGTGAATCTCATATGACGGGTGTGCGATAATATGATTATCCTCAATGGACGTCTCTTTTTTAGGGCAATGTGATTTGATTTCTCTTTTTATGGTCGAATAGTTCACGTTGAGCTTTTTCGATAGGGCTTTTCCAAGAAGCTCTTTTTCTACTTCATCACCCAGAGCGGCTATCTTAAGAATAAGTCCTTTATAGTTATCGAGTGTGGCTTCCTCAACACGATCGGAAAGACCTTTACCATCCTCAACCGGCGCAATCTTCAACTCGCTCCTTATTTTGGATAGTTCTGTGAGCTTATTGGCAAGCCCTTCATTAGATAATTGATTATTCAAATCCCCATCCTTGCGTGTAGAGTTCAAAGCGCTCCGGCTCAGAACCGAACTGTATGATGTCAAGTAAATGCACGACAAAAGGCTCATCGTGAAAAAAGGACGCCATAGCCTCTACATCGGCCTCTGTCCGTATTTGTTGTTTGCACTCGCTGCCTGTCGCAGATACCCACAAAGCCGGTCTTCATATGCCTGCAATCGCCGCCGGTAATCCTTTATAAGTTCTCTCTGCCTTTGCAGTTCGGGGCTCGGTCCATATGGCTTTCCCGACATACCCAAGAGCGTCAGCGCCCCCCGGAAGTCAACTCCGTGCAGCTTCCGAATGAAGGTTACGACATCGCCACCGACCCCACATCCGAAACATATGAATGTCTGTCTTTCAGTATCGACCATAAGCGACGGCGTCTTCTCAGTGTGAAAAAGGCATAGTCCCCAGTAGCGCGCCCCTTTCTGTTTAAGCTCGACATGCTGTTGGATAATCTCAAGGATGTCCGGCTTGCTTAATGTTATATTCACTTCCTGCCCCGTTTGGGAGTAACAATACAACCCTCCCGATATTTTTGTAGTTCGGGCAGGAGATAATAAACATGCCTACCAACTTTAACATAGGACGGCCCCTTGCCGACGGCACGATACCAATTCAGCGTCGCGGTCGGAATGCCAAGAAAATTACTTGCTTCCGCAATGCTTATTTTTTCGTCTACAATCATTCATGCCTCCTGTGAATACAAATGTATTCATTTATCTCAAAAAAACTCAGGTAAAAAGCAGGTCAATTTTTAAAATTAACCGCCATAGATTTATGATAATATGAGGTTTTTGATGGGCAATAAGAGTATGACCATATATCCATGTCTTATTGCCTATATATGTTCTTATAACCGCGTCGGACTGTTTTCTTTTTACTTGAAATTGCTCTCCGGTTATAATATCGGTTCCGGTTAAGGTATAATCTTTTTCCTGACTCATTGGCCTATCGTTAGGTAGCCCTGCGATTGCGATTAACATGTCATCCCTATGGTCAGTGTGTGTTTTGTCTTTGATTTCTATTCCCTTTTCAAGAAAATTCAATCCAGATAAACTGATAAGAACATCGTCAACATACCGAAACGCCATGCCTAAACTTAGGAGTTCGCACCCAATGTAAACAAGACAGGCTTGATTGTAAGTGTAATTTATCACACTCCCCCGATACTTCACTATGGATTTAAATATTTGCCCTCTTGAGACGATAACAGTTACTTGGGTAACTTTTAGCTCTAGTTTCTCGATAAGCTCTTTCCGGCTCACGGATTCTTTTATTATCGGCCTGAAAGCCATATGAATACAAGTGTAGCCATGTTGTTCAAATTATGTAAAGCCATTTTCTTGTTTTATAGGTAAAGTAATGGAAATAGTTAGGGAATTTCGGTATTCCTTGCCACCACCACCCGCGTCCCCGCATAGAATTTCAAGGTACTTCCGGCAGATACACTTTTATGCGGGGGCGCTGACCGCGGGAATTCTCGGTTTTTCTTTTTTGCCAAACGATGTCCGATGTCAGACCGGAAACTAGCTGACGGTAAAATATTACAATAAAACAAGCGCCTACACTGCTTCGCTGGTGTTTTAGCATTGAAAATCATAACATAAGGAGTAGTATGAAAAAGAAAGAATCATACGTAGAAATAGTTGAGCAGTACGTATCAAAGGCGGTATTAGCTGAAATGCTTGGAGTGTCCCTGCGTACAATTCAGCGGTTTAAGCGGGCAGGCTTGCCGGAGGATATAAAAGGCTATCCACTCTATGAGTGCCTTAAGTGGTATCTCAACCACCTCAGCAACAATGGAGATAGCCCGACAATTGCGGACCAGAAACTGAGAAAACTGACGGCTGAGGCTGACCTGTTAGAAATGGAGATTGCTAAAGCCAAAAACTCTTTAATAGATGTTGAGGACGTGCGACGAGTGATTGTCGAAACGTGCCTTGTACTAAAAAACGTATTCCTTGGACTCCCGGGCCGGTTGGCAATGGACTTGGCCGCAGAGACAGACGCAGCGGTAGTGAGAAATATACTCATGTACGAAATCAAATTGGCAATGAACGACGCCTCAAATAGGTTTATGACATAGTTTTTTATATAATTAGGAGAGTTGCGTTCATTAAGGTAAATTCATAGGTTTTTGGGAGGCGTTAGGGCTATAGAAATCCTCTCACAAAAGGGGGTGAACGTTAAATCCCTCACAAAAGTCCCCCAAAAACCTAAATCTGAGGCTGCGGCTCAATTTGATGGTGGATTTAGGGCGAGATATACAGTTGACAGAAAATTTAAAAAAATGTTACTTTCGTACTATAGTCCAGTGCCACCGTAGCTCAGTTGGTAGAGCAGCTGATTTGTAATCAGCCGGTCGG
>JADFYL010000139.1:3471-5355 GCA_015233045.1 Nitrospirota bacterium
CGCTAAGTGAGCATATCTCAACGTCATAGTCAGTGTCTTATGTCCTAAGAGTTCTTTTACAGTGGTTATGTCAACTCCGGCCATGACCAAGTGAGACGCGAAGTAAAGTGTCCGTTGACAAGAGGATAAAACCATACTTCAAGTCAACGTTTTCCCACCTCAACGATAAGATTTCCCCTTTTCTCATACCGCTATTAAGGGCCGTTGCAACAAGCGGGTAAAGGTGAGAATCACAGTTGTTAAGACGCTCTTGACACTCTTCTTGTGAAAGATAGCGTAGGCTGCGGTTGGTTTCCTGAAGCAGCTTAGCTTGCCGTACTTTTTTAAAGGCATACTCCTCAACCCTTCCCATTCAACGGCCTTCGTGAACATGTGCTTTACTGTGGCAAGTAACCGGTTCACTGTGGTAGGCTTATTGCCTTTTGCCATTGTCTCAGTTTGGAATTGCTCTAACATCATAGTATTGAATCTTCTTACCGGCACACTTCCAAACGCCTCTACCAATTGCAGGATAAAGCCCTTCTTGCTTCTAAAAGACCGCTGCCTTTCGGCCCATGACAGATATTGCTCTGCTAACTGTTTAAAGGTGTAGTTGTTGATTTTCTTTACCGGCTCCGGCTGCTTGCCTTCACGGATTAATTTTTTTACGATCAAACAACAGAGATTCGGCTTCTTTAAATTTTGAAGTGTTGGCCGATTCCCTGATTATCTTACCATCGAGACCGGCATACCGAAGCCAATAGACGTTACCCCTTTAAAAAATCCCTTTTGCCATTTTCCTTTGCCTCCTTTTCTTGAAGCTCTTCTGAAATCTTAGACAACAGTATCTTCGTAGTCTTACTTGGCACTCTTTCCCCCCTTTCCCAATAATAGACTGACTTTAAAGATACTCCTAACCTTTCACCAAGAGCCTTCAGCGTTAATTTGTAGGCCTGCCTTAGCTGTTTAATATCGTTAGCGGTCCATTCCATAAACCTATTATATTGGAACATAGTTACAAAGTCAAGTGTTTTTTATGAAGAGCACATTTTAGTGCACATAGGATTGTATGTATCTGTTTTTATGGAGATATTATTTATACTCAACTGACAATCAATCAGCGGGGCGCTTTGACTGGCAACTTACCGCTTGACGGGTTAATTGCCGGAGTTTCAAAGGAATTAAGCCATTTGTCGATACTTTTTTTCTTAAATCTCAACTGGCCGCATATTTTGACAAATGGGATTTCGTTGAGTCTGGTTCGCTTGTAAAGCCACCCAGTAGTAACCTTCAGGTATTCACACAGCCCCTTCACGTCAAAGATTATGTCGGGTTCAATGTCTTTTTTACCATTGGCCGAAAGAATAGGCTTCAGGGCTTCAATCAGCCTTTCGGTCATTGGTTCAAGTAAGGTCTCTATATCTTCTTTTTCCAGCTTCATACTTATTTCCGCGTCCCCAAGAAATCTTCAAAGTCTCCCATGCGCATAATAACCATATCTTCATTATGCCGCTGGCCGGACACATGCACAACCACCAGCGGGGTCTTACCATCAGGACAGTTTCTTACGGCCTGCGACATCCAATCACCGGCAACAAACGCCTTCCGGCTCTTTACCTCAATGGAAAATAGCGGATGTTCCACATCCTGACCGCCCATAATCCCGATACGTTTACCATCAAGACGCTTGGCAACCGCCCGCTCTGCGCTCTTACCTCTCTTTCTGTTCATGTTCGTGGTCATTGCCCGGCCCCTGCACATGCGGTCTCTGTCTCTATTCCTATGCGGCGATAAGTATTCAACCGGCTCCTGAATGAGTGCCTTAATATTGGGTTCTGGTCAACAAAGTCAAATACCCGCGCCTCTGTCTTACCGGCTGCCGTCCTCAGCGCACGGCCTACGTAC
>JADFYL010000140.1 GCA_015233045.1 Nitrospirota bacterium
GGGGGGGGGCTGGCCTACTATTATGACACAGTCTGTAAGCCCGGATTTACTCCATCACTGAATTGCCGTTATGTGGGCATATCGTCTCTGACTCGCTAATACCGAAATTGCCACGATTTAGTAAGATTAAGGGTGAAATTACAGCAGTTAAACAGGAAGCCATTTTCGAAGGGGATGCTTTTCCCTTCCTTTTAGCATTCCATGTGCGCAGGCTGCCATTTCAAAGGGCTATCGCCTGTAAAGCAGTCGTCTTGCCGCGGTTGTTCGGACCTACAAATACGACAGATTCGCCAAGCTCAACCTCAATACCATCAAGATTCTTGAAACTTTGAATCTCCAGCCCGGTTATAACATGTTTTGGCGAAATGTATAATGAGCCGCTTAAGCGCCACCCTGCTGGTTGCTCAGGTGCTGCTCAATTGCCTCGGCAATCGCCGCCAACGATCCTTTGACCGTTTTCCCCTGGGATACCACGCCAAGCTCACCGCACTCAACATTAAACCCCGCCGTTGATGTGTCCGTCCGTATCGCTACGACAAACGCCCTTCCACCGACTGTAACCGTACTTGTCCCACAAATTGCCATCACGATAGTATATCTGAAATACAGGGGATAAATCAATAGGAAAATTACACCGTGTCAAGCCAAAGCGGAAATAATCTTATTTCTAACAACGCAGGACAGACAGCTTAGATGGTCGGCAAGCGTGAAATACTAACAGGGCGGCTATGAATAGCTGTAGCTGAATACGGGATAGGGGGTTTTTTCCACCTGCTCGCTTACGACTTCCCAGCAATCGGAACACGTGAGGAGTTTATTGATGAACTTTACATTCATTGTATGGCCGGACTTGTCTGCCACAATGTGTCCCTCTATGGGAAGGCCTACCAGCGAGAAATCCCCAATACTGTCGAGAATTTTATGCCTGACACACTCGTCCTTAAACCTAAGCCCAGAGTCGTTGATAACGGCTGTCTCGCTGAAAATGACGGCATTGTCAAGCGAGCCGCCTTTGGCAAGCCCGTTAGCCCTGAAATACTCGACATCCCTAAGAAACCCAAATGTCCTCGCCGGTGCAATTTCATTAATAAACGAACCCCTGTCAAGGTCAAATGACAACAACTGCTCACCAAGAAAGTGGTTTTTGAAGAACATCCTGAAAGTTATCTTTCTCCCGTCAAAGGGATACGCGGCCACCTTGCCATGGCCGTCTTCCATGACAATTGGCCGGAGGATTTTTATATAAGGCATAACCTTCTTTTGCTTCCTTACGCCAGCCTCCATAACCAATCTTGCAATCTCAACGGCGCTTCCATCAAGTATGGGAATCTCAGGACCTTCGACCTCAATTGTCAGATTGCTGACGCCCATAGCCGAAATTACCGCTAACAGATGCTCAACCGTTCGCACCTTCAGCCTGTCGTTTCCAATCGTGGTTGCGTATGTGGTATCAACAACGGCACTTATGTTGGTAACCATGGATGACTTTTTGCACGGCCTGTAAAATACGATACCCGTATCCACAGGAGCTGGATGTAACGTCACCTTGCAGTAGGAGCCGGTGTGAAGCCCGACACCCTCAAAGTACACACATTCCTTTATAGTCCGCTGTGACCTCATAACTTGTACACTGTGAGTGCAAATTATGTGCCAGCGATAACGCCGCTTAGAATCAGGACTTATTGTTCATAATATGTATGAAAAAAGTTGGCACTGTGGTATAAAAGACACAGCTAAACTTCACCGCCTACAACGATGTCCGGTATTCTTATTGTTGGAAGCGCGTCAGACACAGGCACACCCTGGCCGTCCTTTCCGCATGTGCCTATTGAAAACCCCATATCTGTGCCAATCAAATCAATGGCCTTCAGGACTTCCGGGCCGTTGCCGCAGAGCGTGGCTCCTTTAACGGGGTCAGATATTTGGCCGTTTTTGATTAGGTATCCCTCCTGTACATCGAAGACAAAGTCGCCGGTAACGGTGTTCACCTGCCCGCCTCCCATCTTCTTAACAAACAGGCCGTTGCCGGTAGTTCTAAGGATTTCACTGGGGTCAACTTTACCCGGGGCAAGAAATGTGTTAGTCATTCTTGGAATGGGGCGGCTGCGGTAAGATTCCCTTCTACCGTTGCCGCTGCTGCTGACGCCGTCTTTTATGGCGTTGAGTTTGTCGTACATGTAGGCGGTAAGGATTCCGTTTGCAACAAGGATGTTCCTTTGCGCGGCAGTGCCTTCGTCGTCAACTCTGTATGAGCCGCGCTTGCCGGGCAGGGTTGCGTCGTCAATGACGGTAACAGAAGCAGACGCCACTTGTGCGTCGAGCTTGTTTGAATAGACGGACAGGCCCTGTCCCGCCAAATCAGCCTCAAGGCCGTGCCCTATGGCCTCATGTATCATAGTGCCGCCGGCCTCAGAGGCAATGACAACAGGCATACGCCCGCCTTTGATACGCCTTGCCCCAAGCATTAATATAGCCCTGTTTGCCGCCCTTGCGGCTAGGTCTTCCACTGAGTTTTCCTCAAATAGCTCAAAGCCGGCAAAGCCGCCAAGCGCCTCATAGCCCGTCTGTATCGTGCCGCCCTCTTCGGCGATGACTGATACCGCCATAAGTGTCTGCACCCGTTCGTCTTCAATCAGCACACCCCCTGAGTTGGCTATCGTTACCAACTGCACGAAATCACTGTACGTGACGCTTACCTGACGAATCCTCGTGTCAACCGCCCGCGCCCGTTGGTTTGCTATGCGGATGAGTCTGATTTTGTCCGCTATTGGGGTGTTATTGGGCCTTTGTTTGATAATAAAGTCTGTTTTTGGCCTGATTTTCTCAAGATTCATCGGGGTACTTACGGCGTTGGCCTTGACTGCCCTGGTCAGGGAGCGCGCCGTTTCAATGAGGGTGTCTCTTGTGAGGTCGTTTGTATAGGCGTATGCGGTCTTATTGTCGTAGACGATTCTGATGCCAACCCCGCGTTCAATGCCGGTTGTTATTTTTTCGATCTTATCGTCCTCCATTTGAATTACAAGCGGGGTCCTGTCCTCAAGAAATATATCTCCATAGTCGCCGCCCGCGGACATGGCCGTCTTGATAAGGCTGTCAAAAAACTCCTCTTTCAGCATTGGTCGCTCCTTTACATTATATCCGAAAAATAGTATAGTATCATTATACAATACAGGAAACTATTTTGGGAAAGGGACAGGTCAAACAACAGAGATGCCGGAAATTGGCATAATTGGAGGAAGCGGCGTTTACCGGATGCCGTCGGTGGAGCTGATAAGGGAAGAGGCAGTGGAGACCCCCTACGGGCTACCCTCGGACACTTACAAGATATTAAGGATTTCTGGTATAGAGGCGGTGTTTCTGGCCCGGCATGGAAGTGGCCACACCATCCCTCCCCATAAGATTAACTACCGCGCCAACATATGGGGTTTTAAGGCCCTCGGCGTGAAGAGGCTGCTGTCAATGGGGGCGGTGGGCGGGATGAATCCCCTCCTGAGGCCGGGCAGCATTGTGGTTGCCGACCAGATTATTGATATGACTACCGGGCGGACATCAACTTTTTATGACAAGGACGAGGTCTGTCACGTTGATTTCAGCGAACCGTTCTGCCCCGAGTTAAGAACGGCATTCATAGAGGCGGCCGGGGCTGTTGGGCTGCCCGTCCTGACAAGAGGCACGTACGCGTGTACAAACGGGCCGCGATTTGAAACAAGGGCGGAGATAAGATATTATTCTATTGTCGGGGCAGACGTGGTTGGGATGACGGCGATGCCGGAGGCCGCCCTCGCCAGAGAGGCCGAGATATGTTATGGCACTATTGCAACGGTAACAAACTACGCCGCCGGTATAATCAGAGACAAGCTAACGACCACCGAGGTCATAGAGACAATAAATAAATCCTCAATTAATCTGAACGCCCTGCTCCTGAGGGCGATTTCCCTGATAAAAACTCAAAGGCTCTGTCCATGTAAGGACGCCTTAAAAGACGCGAAGATGATGACGTGACATTTAAAAAATATAAAAAAACAGACAATGGTATGATGTTAATACCATCAAACGTATCAAGTTATGAGATTGTCGAAATAGCAGACTCAGACCTTATGGATTTTAAATTTGTCGGAAAGATTGTAGGAGGATATACTAAATATTAATCATATACTCATCGACTTAAAGGGTTAGCAATACAATAATTGGGTGTTTCAGGAGTATGAATAAAATTATAACAGCTAAGACATCGGCTCGCATAAGAACTATTATCTTCATTTTGATTTGTCTATTTATTATTTTCTGTATTAAAAAGTTCAAGGGTCAATATGATCCTGAAAATAGTGAGAATGCCGACAATACTCTATACGAAGAGACAGCTAAGTTAATAGGTAGTCCAAAGTATGTTGGGGAACTCAAGAGTGGCATACCAAATGGACAGGGAAGATGGATATGGACTGCTAACAATAAAATTATAAAGAGGTACATCGGGGAGTTTAAAGATGGTAAACCAGACGGATATGGGACTATGATTCTTAGTGTATATAGTTATGAAAGTAAATACATTGGTGGATTTAAAAACGGTGTTTACGACGGACAAGGAGCTTTTGAAGATAGTTTAAGTGAGAAGTACGTCGGGGAATGGAAGTATGGTGAAAAAAATGGAAAAGGGAGTTTTGTTATGATAGTTCAGGTGGTTTCAGTTCTGTTGGGTATTTTTATAAAGATGAGCAATATAATGGAATCTGTACTTGGCCTGACGGGACAAAGTATACATATGAGAATGGTAATTTAAAATGAAAACTTGGTCATTACAAATAACTTGACATTCCCCTGTTCTGCATTAATTTACGAACAGGGTCAAGTACCCTTATCTTGAAAAGTAGTTCAGTTCCGCATGTCAGACATGTTGGCATGGTTATTCAACTTAGGTAGGTGCTGAATATCTTACTACCCCGCAGCCCGGGCAGGAGATAATTAACGTGGAATCATCAATTCCAAAGACAGGCTGTTTCTTTCCCAGTTCCATATCGTCAAGGAATTGATAATTAAATTCTTTGGTCTGCTTATCAAAAAAATCGGTGATTTCTTTCGACTTAATTACGGCTATGTCCTTTTTCCTGTCCATTATGGCGTTTTTTTCTCTTAGACTGCCCGCAACGCGCTGTGCATCCTCACTCATGCTTGCGGGCGCAAAGATGCTTTTTATCTCCTTCCCCGCCGCCGCAATCTCATCAATATGCTCCTTCAGCTTCTCAACGTCTACCGCCTTCCCAACGCCGAGC
>JADFYL010000141.1 GCA_015233045.1 Nitrospirota bacterium
TTAAAAATGATAAGTGGATAAAGAAAATGGCTGAAAAGGGTATGATAACGCCTTACAGCTTTGAGCAGGTGAGCAAGGGTGTCGTATCCTTTGGCGTTAGTTCATACGGCTATGACATGCGAATCGCCGACGAGTTTAAAATTTTTACTAACATCAACACGACAATTGTTGACCCCAAGTCCTTCGACCCGAAAAGTTTTGTAGATTTCAGGGGCGATGCCTGTATTATCCCCCCGAACTCATTCGCGCTGGCGTTCTCTGTGGAATATCTTAAGATTCCCCGCGACGTTCTTGTCATTTGCCTGGGTAAGTCAACATACGCCCGATGCGGTATTGTCGTTAACGTCACCCCGCTTGAGCCTGAATGGGAAGGACATGTTACCATCGAAGTCTCAAACACTACCCCTCTGCCCGCAAAAATTTACGCAAACGAGGGAATCGCCCAACTCATCTTCCTTGCCGCCGAAGAGGCCTGCGAGGTCTCATATAAGGACAAGACAGGTAAATATCAGTCGCAGACGGGTATTACGCTGCCCAAGATTTAGGACGGCCGCACGCTTGATTAATCATTGAGGCTCAGGGATTATCCCCGTTGAAAGATATAATGTGCCCTGATAAAGACACATTTAAGGCTGGTTGCGTTGAAAGTGGCCGGATTCCTCCCGTGCATAAGGAAATCCCCTATTGCCACCCCGCCGATTACTATGACGTGTTAAAAAGTAAGAATTCGTTTCTCCTTGAAAGCATCAAAGGCCCGTTTAATATTGCGAGATACTCCTATATAGGGTTTGATCCATATTTAATATTAACGGCGCGCGACGGGGTTGTCGAGGTTTCAACTGTATCGTCTGCCACGAGTACACCAATCAAGACCGGCAGGAGCGTCTCCCTAAAAACCCCTCTTGCCAGGCTGCGGGAACTTGTCGGCGCATATCCTCAGCAACTCACGCCCGGGCTGCCGCCATTTCAGGGCGGGGCAGCCGGTTTTATTAGTTACGACTTCGTAAGGTTTTTTGAGAATATTCCAGATGCTGCCATTGATGATGACTTAGAAATCCCCACGGCACACTTTTTTATGATTGATAAACTGCTTGCGTTTGACCACAAAGAAAAAAAGGCATGGCTTGTCGTGTGTCCCGCGGCACGAGAGACCAAATTCGGCTTTAACGGCGTCGGCGCAAACTGGCAGGACTACTATGAACAGGCCGCTGAAACTATCAACGGCTATTGCGCCGGACTAAAAGGCGTAAGAAGCGCCACCGGCAAGGTCGGCGAATTGATTGACCACGGTAACGTGGAGATTCTCTACAACATGACAAAGGCGCAGTATATGGCAATCGTCAGGCGAGCGCTTGAGTACATCAGGGCGGGTGATATATTTCAGGCCAATCTGTCTCAGCGCCTCTGTGCCGATATAAAGACTACCTCCCCGTGGGCAATTTATAAGGTGCTGTCACAGATAAACCCATCGCCGTTTGCCTGTTATTTCGATTTCGGCGATTATCACATTGTAAGCTCATCGCCTGAGCGTCTCGTCAGCGTTGAAACGAAAAACGACTCAACCGGCATGTATAAATCAGTGCAGACGAGGCCAATAGCTGGGACAAGGCCGCGGGGCAAGGACACACGCGAGGACGAGCTGATGAGGGCAGAGCTTCTGTTAAATGAAAAGGAGCGAGCCGAGCATATCATGCTCATTGACCTTGAGAGAAACGACCTTGGCAGGGTCTGTGAGTATGCCACAGTTGGCGTTGACGAGTTGATGATTACCGAGGAGTACTCACATGTTATCCACATAGTATCTAACATAAAGGGGCGGCTCAAAGAGGGCAAGGACTGCTTTGACGTAATCAGGGCCACATTTCCAGGGGGCACGATAACGGGTGTGCCAAAGGTCAGGTGCATGGAGATAATCGACGAGCTTGAGCCGGTTGCCAGAGGGCCGTATACCGGTTCAGCCGGTTATGTGGGGTTTTCGTCGAACATGGATTTGAACATCATCATACGCACGTTTGTCATAAAGGGCGGCATGGCATATGTCCAGGCGGGTGCGGGAATCGTCGCGGACTCCGACCCTGAACGGGAATATTTCGAGACACTGAAAAAGGCCGAGGCCTTGATAAGGACGATAAAGGTGGCAGCCCGTTAAAATCAGGGGATAGTGTAAATTGGGGGACGGCGGCGGCAATCCCGCATTTGCCGGTTTGAGTTATCGTACTGGAAAAGTATATAATTTGTGCAGCGGTTAGAAACATCACGGCATAGAAAAACTCTAAAGGAGATGCCCCATGAAAGGTATTCAGTATATGATGAACGACAATGGTGATAGAACGGCCGTTGTCATAGACCTTAAAAAATATGGCAATATATGGGAAGATTTCTATGACAACCCCGCCAAATTATCTTTCGTGCAGTTTTTTCGTGAGGCAATTCGCTTGATTTAATATGGGATTATGTGTTAGAATCCCGTCATGGAGACGGTGATATGAAGAGAAAGACATACCTGCTCGTCCGCCCTCAGTATGTGTCTGAGCCTAAGTTTTATCTTATTATTCCGGTGACCGAAAAGGAAGAGGGAATCCTTCTTCAAGCAAATAATGTCTTTAATATAGATTATAAGACGCCGTATGACGTGAACAACCCTAAGGAACAAGCCGCCGCAACCCTATCCATAGCCCTGCAGTACGACGAATTCAAGAAATACGAGGATATGGATTACACCGCTGGCGTTCCATTGTCTGAGATACCAGATTGGAGCAACACCGAAATCAGGACCCCCATCTACGAACGGCCTGATGTGATAGTGTGTTCAGGCAGCCTGTAAACAAGATACTCGTCGTAGGTAGGCAAGACATTGGCTTAATCGAAAAGTCTGCCTTTTCGCCTTTTGTAATCCGCAAGCAGCAGGGTAACGGCCTCTTCGATTAACTCGTTGAGCTTTTTACCTTCCTCCACGGCGAGGTACTTCAATTTTTTCAGGAGTTCCGGGTTCAACCTTGTTGAGAACGTTTCCCTTTGCACTCCATCTCTCTCGCGAGCCATAACTGAACTATACCAGAAAGAAACATTTATTTTCAAGAAAAAAATATATCAAGAAAAAATACTTGACTTTTAAAAAACAAAGAATGTAAGATAAACAAGTGGGATTGTAATATATCTTACTTCTCAGGGTGTGCAACTGTTGGTGAGGCAGTGGTATAGGAGATATAGGAGGTAGGGATTATGGATACCCGCTCAATGGATGGAAAAGAAAACGCCGACGGGCGAAAAGAAGGTGCCGACGGGCGGCGTGGTGGCAATGAGCGTGACCACTTTGGTGGCAGTTTCAAGGATGCCTCGGCGGCGTTTGATGTTTTGCGGCGTCTGTCCGGGAGGGGAGTTGCTGAGGATGCGATTGACCATTCGTTGAATTGGCTTATCCTTTCGGCGTGGAGCAATCTGGATAGAATGAAAGAACTTCAGGACGACATAATGGACAGGCTTCAGCAGATAAAGAAGTCCGCAGGTATATTAAACTAGTGAAAAACATAAGGAGAGGGCATATGTCAAAAAAGTTGTTAGTGTTTTTGAGCGTGTTGTTGTGTGTTATGTGCGCCCAGACGGTGGTGTGGGCAGACCCGGTAGAAGATAAGATCAAAGAGGTATTCCCTGATGTTAAGCCGGACAGTGTTAAAGAGGGTCCTATAAAGGGGCTTTACGAGGTGGTTAAGGGAAATGAGATCGTTTATTTTGATCCTGTAACCGGCTATTTGATTTTTGGAGAGATAGTTTCGCCGAAGGAAAAGAAGAGCATTACTGCCGATAGGAAGCGTCAGTTAAGAGAGGTGAAGCTCAAAAACATACCCCTTGACAAGGCGTTGAAGGTTGGAAATGGCAAGAAGACCGTAGTTGAGTTCACTGACCCTGATTGTCCATTTTGCAGAAAGGCCGGGGCATATCTTGCAAGCCGCACCGATGTTACAAGGTATGTCTTTTTGTTTCCAATACCGCAGCTTCATCCTAAGGCTGCCGAGAAGGCTAAGTACATACTCTGCTCAACGGACAAGAAAAAGGCCCTTGAGGATGTGATGACTGGCAAGCATGACAATGACACACTTGAACTTTGCAGTGATCCAAAGGTTGATGAACTGCTCAAAGAGCACAAGACTGTTGGCGACAGCGCTGGAGTTACCGGTACGCCGCTCCTTATTATTGAAGGTACGTTTGTTGATGGGGCAAATATGCCGCTTATCGAAAAACTGCTTTCCGATGATAAGACCGCCACTGAACCTAAGGATGAGCAACCCAGGAAATAAAGCTCCCAACCCATAGCCTGCGCAGGCGACTTTCTGGACACCGCGCCCTAAGCGGTGTCCAGACACCCCCTCATGCTGCTTTGATAATTCTTCATTCATACCAGTCTACCAACCGCAGTACATGAAGCCACCAACGGGCGGTGGTGGAAATCAATAGATAAAACATGTGCAAAAATACGGGTGAAGGGAGGTTACCCCCCTTCGTCTTTAATCCTTATGAATTTCTGCTTTAGTTTGACAGCATGAATTCAAATGTCTTGACTAAGCGCCACCGTTTCATTATCATAGTCATATGGAACTCATAGATTACAGCGATTATTATTACCGGACGAAGTTGAGTGAACCACCCCCTCCGCAGAGGGTGGGGAAGTTCGTTCTGCTCAATAAATACCGCGGTGATGAGTTTATCGTCTTGTCGCCAAAGGGTTTTTCCCCCTATCACGCGGACATTGTCAGGGTCTTTTGTGAGCAACGGGGCATTGATGGCATATACAGCAGCGAACACAAGCATTTTGACATACATGATACACACTGGCATGTTGGAGGCGGAGGCAAATGGTCAATAGATGAAGAACTCAAAACCCTCCACTTCGGTGGCTACTCGCAGGCATACGGCAGATTCAGAACTCGTGGACTTAAAGAGAAGTTATCAATGATTCTATCCCTGTCCGATTACGAAATAACGATTGGTTCTTAAGATTATTTAGCCGGAGGCGGCTGCTTCAGACTATTTAACCTTTCTTTTTTTAAAAAACTTATTCTTTACACTTGACATGGACACCCGATTGTTGGTATAAAAGACGTGTGATAGAAAAGACCGAAAAGATATGGATGGACGGCGAGTTCGTCAACTGGGAAGACGCTACTGTTCATGTTATGACACACACGCTGCACTACGGGCTTGGTGTCTTTGAGGGAATCCGCACTTACAGGACTGCCTCCGGCCCTGCTGTGTTCAGGCTCA
>JADFYL010000019.1 GCA_015233045.1 Nitrospirota bacterium
TGGGGTTTGTCTTAACTGCTCCGACGCTGTTAAGGTATTTAAAAAATGCCTTCACAGTTGAGAGCCGCCTCATTACTGACGCCTTCGCGAGCCCCTTCTTTGACTGTGACGCCACAAACCCCCTGATGTCGTACAAGTCTATTGACATAGGATCTTTTTTTACGAAGACAATAAACTCGTCCAAGTCTTTTTTATATGCCCTTAGTGTGTGAGGGGAGGCGTTTCTCTCGACCTCCATGTATCTGTAAAAACTATCTATATGCGTCTGCAATGAATCGCGCCCAGTCGGCCAATGCCCTTGCCACAATGGCCTGTCTCTTTTTTGCCTTGTCCCTGATTGGCACGGAAAGAGTTGGCAGGAGGCCAAAGTTTATGTTTGACGGCTGGAAGTTTGTGGCACGGGAGTTAGATGATTCCCCTGTAATATGCCCGACTAATGAGCCACACGCGGTAAAGCGCGACGGCAGCACCTCGTCAAGCCCCCTTAGTTTGCGTGCGGCGTAGATGCCAGCAAGAAGCCCCATCGCTGTTGACTCCAGATAGCCCTCAACGCCGGTAATCTGCCCGGCTATGTATATGTGCGGCATAGATTTCAGGGTCAAATCCCCGTTCAGATGTCTGGGTGAATCAATATATGTGTTTCTGTGAATGCTGCCGTATCGCAGGAACTCGGCCTTCTCAAGACCGGGAACACACCTGAATACGCTAAACTGCCCGGCATACTTCAGGCGGGTCTGGCAGCCGACTAAGTTATATGCGGTTTTTTCGATGTTCTCCGCCCTCAGTTGTATAACGGCGTATGGTTTGATGTCATTTCTTGGGTCAATAAGTCCAACAGGTTTAAGAGGCCCGAAGCGCAGCGTGTCCTTGCCGCGTGCCGCCATCACCTCAATCGGCATACAGCCCTCAAACACCTTCTCGTCCTCAAAATTCCTCACAGTTACCTTATCGGCATTTACCAGCGAATTATAAAATAAATCATACTGCACGGCGTTCATAGGGCAATTCAGATAATCATCACCGCCGCCCTTGCCGTATCGTGAGGCAAAGAAGGCCTTATCGTAGTCTATGCTCACGGCGTCTATGATTGGCGAGATGGCGTCATAGAAGTAGAGCGACTGCCCGCCGAGGATATTTTGCAGCTCCTGTGCCAGAGTCAGGGAGGTCAACGGGCCGGTGGCCAGAATAACGGCGGTCTTAGGATCGAAAGAGGAAAGAGAGGCCACTTCGCCGTAGAGTATTTTAATGTTTGGATGTGCCTTGATTTTCGCGGTTATGAACTCCGCAAAAAGATTCCTGTCAACGGCAAGACACCCCCCCGCTGACACCGCCGTAGCCCGCGCCGCCTCCATTATGAGAGAGCCTGCCGCTTCAAGTTCTTGTTTGATGAGTCCGTGTGCCGAGTCCGTGGCGTCAGACCTCAGTGAGTTAGAGCAGACAAGCTCGCCCAGAAGGCCGGTCTTATGCGCCTCGGTCATCTTATCAGGGCGCATCTCACAGAGCGTTACAGCAGCCCCTAACTCCGCCGCCCGATATGCGGCCTCCGCCCCACTAAGCCCGCCCCCTATTACAAATACCTCAGACACAGCTGATAGTATATAACAAAGCCATGTAATAAATTCAACAAATATGGCGGATACAACCGTGCCGCTGTTACGCTATGGTAACATCAGAGATTATTCGGCAAAATTGAAATAATGGCACGTGTGATGATATAATCCGGCTGTGCACTACCTATTAGTTATTATTATTACCGCGCTTCTGTCTTCGTGTGCCCAGCCGCACGCGCTCTATCAATACTCTTCGCTTAACGCCCTTATGGAAGGCGTCTATGACGGGCAGTTGACTATCGGGGAGTTGAAAAGACATGGAGATACGGGGCTTGGTACCTTCAATGGCCTTGACGGTGAGATGATAATGGTCAACGGCGACGTCTATCAAATCACAGGCGACGGGACCGTGCTTGCGGTGGGCGACAATGTGGAAACCCCTTTTGCAGATGTTGTGTTTTTCAGGTCTGCTAAGACCTTTAACGTGGACCGGGAAATCTCCTGTGAGGAGCTTCAGAGGGAAATACTTCAAAGCGCGCCGTCTTCAAATATCTTTTTCGCTGTTAAGATTGAAGGCATTTTTAAGGGCGTAAGGGCAAGGGCCGTAAGGGCGCAGCGTAAACCATACCCACGCCTGATTGACGCGGCCAAAGACCAGGGCGTGTTCGATTTTAGCGACATCATGGGTGTGGTGTCGGGGTTTTACTTCCCCGAAACGTTTGGCGGCTTGAGCGTCGGGGGCTTTCATGTCCACTTCATATCAGACGACAGGAAATCAGGCGGGCACGTGATGTCATGCACGGTAAGCCGCGCCACTGTCAACATTGATTACCTTACCGATTTCTCTTTGGAACTCCCCAAAAGCGGTGGCATCTACGGCAAGGCAATAGGTGCGGCTCAAAAACAGGAAGTTGATACAATTGAAAAAGGCCGCTGATTCAAGTCTGCCACCAGGCCGAGCCTCATCAAAGACGTTAGAGATTCTAAGATACGTCGGCCCCGGCTTGTTCGTCACCGTAGGGTTTATAGACCCGGGCAACTGGGCAACCAATATGGCCGCCGGTGCCGACTATGGATACAAACTCCTCTGGGTAGTAACGCTCTCCACTGCGATGCTCATCTTGCTTCAGCACAATGCCGCGCACCTTGGTATAGCAACCGGCCTCTGTATAGCCGAAGGGGCGGGAAAGTATTTTAAACGGCTGACAGCATTATTATTTATTGGGACGGCGATGCTGGCCTCGGTTGCCACAGCGTTGGCCGAGATATTGGGGGCGGCAATCGGCCTTCAGATGCTCTTTAAACTACCCATTTCCATTGGGGCGGTTATCACGTCGTTATTTGCCGCCCTGATGCTTGTGTCTAACAGCTATAAGAGGCTTGAGATGTGGATAATCGGATTTGTCTCCTTAATCGGCATTTCTTTTTTATTTGAACTGTCTGTCATAGATATAAAATGGGATGAGGCACTTAGGGGATGTTTTATACCGCAATTTCCAACAGGGTCAATTACGGTGATTATGGGTGTTTTGGGGGCGGTTGTAATGCCTCATAATCTGTTCCTGCACTCTGAGGTAATCCAGAGCCGAAAGTGGAATCTGAAAGGGGATGAGGTGATCAAAAAGCAGCTAAAGTATGAATTTATGGACACTATCACGGCAATGGTAATCGGCTGGATAATCAACAGCGCTATGATAGTGGTAGCGGCAAGTGTGTTTAATGGCCGTGGTATTGCGGTAACAGAGCTTCAACAGGCGCAGGCCGCGCTAAGGCCGATTGTGGGAGGCGCGGCGGCGCTTATCTTCGCGCTGGCTCTTTTGGCCGCCGGACTTGCCTCTTCTGTAACGGCGGCAATGGCAGGCGGGAGCATTCTGGCGGGGTTATACCAAAAACCCCTTGAGGTCACAGACACACACACTCGCACCGGCGTGGGAGTAACACTCCTCGGGGCGTTGATAATAATATTCCTGCTCAAAGACCCGTTTAAGGGCATGCTCTGGAGCCAGATAGCCCTTAGTGTCCAACTGCCATGGACAATATTCGGCCTCATCTATCTAACGTCTTCAAAGAAGGTAATGGGAAAATACGTAAATTCAACGATAAACAAGATTTCACTGATTCTTATGGCCGCCATTGTAACCGCGCTCAATGTTATACTCATTATTGATAGTATATAAAACATGCGGTTGTTACCGAAAAAGTATAGACGTGCCATTGATTTATTCGTCCAGAAAAACTACAATACCATGTGGCTAAAGTCAGATTCGGGATGTGCCGGTTGAGTGAATATTAAGTGAAAGCCCTCGGCAGGATTAAACGTGTCCTCAAAAATATATTACTGATAACAATACCGGTGGTGGTGGTGCTGTTGCTGGCCTTGGAGATAGTCTTCAGGTATGTAATTCCAGCGTCTGAATCCCCCCTCGTTTATTATGATGAGAAGGACAATATCAGCAAGCTCGACAACCGTGAGACTCGTGACGGCCTGTTTACGGCGGGGAACTTGGCACAGATGAGGGTCAATTGGCACATAAACGGCGAAGGCTTCAGAAGCGATATCGAATATAACACAGAGCATAAAAAACCCCTGATTGCCGTCATCGGGGATTCTTTTGTCGAGGCCCTTCAGGTAAATATGAAAGACTCTATGGCCTCCAAACTAAAGGATAAATTACACGGCCAATTCGATGTTTATAGTTTTGGCGTAAACGGCGCGTCTCTAAGCCAATACCTTCAGACATCAAGGTATGTTAACAGGCGCTTTAACCCCGACATCCTCGTGTTTAACATCGTCCACAACGATTTTGACGAATCCCTGTGCTCAATGATTCTTATGAGCGGTTTTATGTGTCTTGAGGAAAACGGCGCGGGCTTTACGGAGGCGATTAAGCCTGCTATGGCATCAAGAAATAAGACCATGTTTAAGAAGTTTATTTTTGAGCGCAGCGCCCTCCTGAGATACCTTTGGGTTAATCTGTCCCTTAAGAGGAGTATATCGTCGCTTTCTATATACAACAAGATATTTACCGGTGGGACAGGGAAGTTTTATAACGCTAATGTGGATGTGCAGAGGCTTGCCGGTTTAAAACAAAGGCTTTTTGGCGTTGCCGATTATTTAATGGGCAAGATAAAAGAGGAAAACCCCAATAAGAAGGTTTTTTTCATTATGGACGCCCCCCGCGCCGATATATACGACGGGACGCTGGACAATAGCAGCGTCATATGGCTTAACCGGCTCTTCATGAAAACCTGTATGGCGCATAATTTTAACTGTGTTGACTTGACCGAATATTTTTACAGGCGCTACAAGGCCGCACATGTTCACTTTGAATCCCCCTATGACTGGCATTGGAACGAACACGGACACGAATCGGCCGCCGAGGCGCTGTTTAATGAGATGAAGATGGCAGGAGTTGGGGCGAAATGAATAAAAGGATTAAAAACGAAGGGATTAACGACGAAGGGTGGTAGCCCCCCTCGTATTTTCACCCACGCTTTATCTCAGGAGGAGGGAAGTATCTGTATGTGCCCTCGCATACGGGTGCCTTGTTTAATATCACCCCCGAGAGCGTTATGCCCGTTATCGTGATATTTGAGATGGCGGCTTTTAACGCCTCATGCGTTACCGCGCCACACTCTGCGACAAGAATCATCGCCCCGGCCGCGTTGCCAATGATTACGGCATCGTCACAGGACAAGACCGGCGGTGTATCAATTAATATGAAATCAAACTGAGTTCCAAGCTCGCGTAACTGCTCCCTGAACTCAGAAGACAACAGGATATTAGAGGCCGGCTCCGGGGTGTTGCCAGCGGCAATTACAAACAGGCCCGGTGTGGAGGTCTCCCTCGTCATGCCAGTGAGCGTCATGCCCGTGTGCATATCAGCAAGTCCCGGCGTTTGAGAAAGCCGAAACAGGTTGTGCAGAGAGGGACTTAGCATATTGCCGTCTATCGCCAGGGTCTTTTTCCCTGACGCGGCAAGTGTCGCGGCAAGGTTTGCGGTTGTGAAGGTCTTCCCTTCGCCCGTGGTTGCGCCTGATATGGCAAAGGTTTTGGGGGCGTGCTTTCCAAGGAAAAGATTCAGACTGTTGGCGATAGTTCGAAAAGAAGCGGAAATATGCGGGTGAACAGGGCCTGAGTTGTCGGCGTTGGCCGCGTCGTCCGATTTTGCAATAACGCCCAGAATAGGCAGACTTATAAGGGATTTAATATCATCAGGGCATTTAATGGTTGCGTCTGTATACTCCATAAGGAAGGCGCCAACTATGCCAATGGCAAGTCCCATGACAAGGGCTACTACGGCGTTAAGCGGCAGATTCGGATGTCGGTGCTTGCTTCCTTCGTGGACAATGGCCTCTTCAATTACCGTGATATTGGACAAGGCGATGTTTTCGGCCAGCTCCATGCGATAACTATGTGTCAGAAAGTTGCTGTAAACGGTCTTGGTGGCCGTAGTGTCCTGGTCAAGAAAGTTCTTCATAAAATACTTATCTGGCAGGGCGTTTAACTCATCCTCATATTTCTTTATTACGGCCGGATATATGCTGCTTTGAGCCTCATACGTACTGAGTTCGATATAGTATTCGAGGAGCTTTTTTCTGCTTTCATTATATACGGTATCAATGCCGAGCAAGTCAGGGCTCATCATTTTCTCGTACTCCTGCTGCATCAACTCCTTTGTTGCGGCGATTTGATTTTCATAATCCACGATAAGCGGGTGATTTGACGTATATTTAGATTTCGCGTCAGCGAGGTTAAGGTACAGGGTGGCGAACTGTTTTTTATAGGCGGAGAGGACATCGCTTTGGCCCATGTTGGTTATATCGTGAGAGCGCGCGGACATGTTCTTAATCTTTGACTCCAACTGGAAGATGGCGGATTTGGTTTTTGAGATAGCCAGGTCGTTGTTGTATTTATTACTCCTCATCTTCTGCAATTGCTCAATCGCGGCCTGCGCCTGATTGTCCAGGGACGGGGCATTTTCTCTGATTTGGAAATCCTTCACGGCCTGAAGGCTTTTTACATAGTTTTGCCGGATCTTGTTGATATTAGCGTCAATGAAGGCTCGGACATCGCCGTAGTTGCCTCTGAGCCGCTTGATTTCACTATCAACTATGGCGGTGGCCATCGCGTTTGCCATGTTTTTGGCCTCATCCGGGTCAGACGACAATGCAACCACTTTATAAACATCCGTGTCTTCGTACTGCTCTACCTTTATATTCGGACGCGGGAACAGTTTTGCCATCACGGAGGACTCAAGCAGCCTCTCAGCCGTAATCGGCCTTTTGGTCGAGTTGACATCCACGCCAAAGGCCCTTAGGATGGGTTTAGAAAATGGTATGGCCTTCATAATCCTGTACCGGACGCGCTCCCATTTCAGGTCCAGCTTTTCTATAACCTGTCCGGCATTGGGCCTGAGGGCGGATATAGCGAGGTAGTCCGCCCTGTCGGTACTTGACGTAGCCGACTGGAATTGCTCACCCGTCACGCCTACGGCCGAATTTAAAAAGTAGTTAGCCGGAGGTTTTCTAAGGAGTATTTTGGCCGTAGCGTCATACCACGGTGTAATCAGCAACGTTATCCCTACAACGGTGATAAACGTCACCGCCACAGAGAGTATTATAACCTGTTTCCTTTGTCTTAAGACATCAAGAAATCTTAATAGTTCCATGGGTTATCCTAATCGTATTATGCACTTTCCGTCTTGTCTTTCAACCGATTTCTCAAGCGCTGTGAGCGTTTCGTCGAATTCATAATATGAGGTAATCATTTTTTTTATCTGAAGCCGGCCGGTTGAAAGAAGTCTTATGATATTGTTGTATATGCCATAGCCTGAGTGCCCTCTTACGCCGATTATGCTGTTGGCACCGGAGACCAGGATATCAAGCTCAACCTCGGCGCTGGTTGCGGAGCGTCCCAGATAGACTAACTTACCGTTTACGGCGAGGGAGTTCTCCATCTCCGGCACTGTGCGGCGCGCCGCTCCGGCCGCTTCGATTTGCAACTCCGCACCGTAGCCGTCTGTCAGATCCATTATCTTCTCTCTGGGTAAGATACCGATTTTTTCTAAATCTTTAATATTAAAGACGTAATCCGCGCCCAAATCCCTAGCTATGTCGAGCCTTTTATTTTGTACGTCGAACGCAATTACGATGTTAGCCCCCGCAAGCCTTGACAGCGCCACCGCGGCAAGCCCAATCGGGCCGACCCCGAACACCACCACCGCCGCACCGGGCCTAATCCCGCCACCTCCAATGAAAATCCCGTTATAGGCGCAGCCCACCGGCTCTATCAACGCGCCGAGGTCAAAGATATCGTCCTCCGAATAAATGCGCCTGAGGGCGTTTATGTTCCAGCAATGGCGTTCCTTTGCGGTGATGAACTCGGCAAGCGCGCCAGGGGCGGTTATCCCTATGAGCTCAACATTTTTGCACTGGTTAAACGCCCCGCTTCGGCATGGCGTACATGCCCCGCACCAGTGGATGCTTTCAACGGCCACCATGTCGCCTTCTTTGAAGTTCCTGACGCTGTCGCCTTTTTTAACGACAACCCCTGAGTACTCGTGGCCTATTGTCTGAGGAAGCCTGGCCGGCCCGGAGAACTGGATATAGCCGTCGGGGGTGGTTTCATATAAGTGGGTGTCTGAGCCGCAGACGCCACATCTCTTCACGGCAATCAGCAGCTCGTCGCTGTCAACAATGTCCGGCGTGGGGACTGTCTTTAGCTCAAACGTGGGATAACGCCATACGTTGCTTCCGATTACGGCCCTTCGCTTTGATATCTCCTCCGCGGCTGGTTTATAGCCACTTTTTGGCTCCCACCGTGCATCGGCAACGAAAGCCCTCATCTGATCTCAACTTTTGACAGGATTTTCCCCGCTAATTGTTTCAATTGTCTTTTATCAACCTTTCCGCTTCCTATACGTGGCAGTTCCTCCACTATCCTCACCCTCCTTGGTATCATAT
Source organism: Nitrospirota bacterium (assembly GCA_015233045.1). Taxonomy (GTDB): domain Bacteria; phylum Nitrospirota; class Thermodesulfovibrionia; order Thermodesulfovibrionales; family Magnetobacteriaceae; genus Magnetominusculus. Next base: position 8,517 of record JADFYL010000019.1, read on the forward strand.
AATGGGCCATGTTTTTATTGCAATAGAGTGAGATTTCGCCCTCGGTTGTCAATGTGCCTTCTTTCAATATGACAAAGGCGGCGGGGATGTCGCCCCTTAGTTTGTCCGCGACGCCGATGACCGCGGCCTCTTTTATTGACGGGTGCCTGAGCAGGGCCAGCTCCACCTGCATTGGGTAAACCTTCAGGCCGGCAACCTTCAAAAGGCCGCCTTTTCTATCTGTGAAGTAGAAAAAGCCGTCACTGTCTTTGAAGCCGAGGTCCCCGCTGTGATACCAACCGTCAGCGAGTGGAAGCTCGCTGCCTTCCATGTACCCGGAGATTACGCCTGGCCCCTTAAAGAGCAGTTCTCCGGTTTCGCCTGTTTGCGCCTCTGAGTCGTCTTCTTTTACCACTTTTATTTCGTAATAGGGGCAGGGACGGCCCATCGAGCCATCCAACCGGTAGGCCGAGGGCGTGTTGGCTATGGCAATACCTGTGGTCTCGGTGCTTCCCCACACGGACAAGACTGGGATACCGAAGGTATTATAAAATTTCTTCGATATGTCGGGCCTTGTGTACATGCCGCCGCTTTCGGCTATTCGCAGGGTGTCTAATTTAATATTTTCGGCGTGTGAACAGAGCATATCATAAAGCGGGGCAATCCCCATCACGGCCGTAACCTTTGCCGAGCGTATGGTGGCGGCCATAGTCTTTGGATTGATTTCCTCCAAAAGGGCAACAGAAGCGCCGGTGAAGAGGGCACGGGCAAACAGCTCATGCGGATGGGCGAAAGATGAAAACATGCACATGTGTACATCATCAGGGGTAAGTCCCATAGCGTTGACGGCTGACGCTGTATTGGCGTAGATGTTCTCGTGTGTGGCCAGGGCGCCTTTAGGCGTGGATGTAGAGCCGGTCGTGTAGTTTAGATACGCAAGGGGCTGCCCCTCGGCGTGTGTTATTACACTTGATGGGCGACAGGCGGTGTCCCATGGGATTAAACTAAGCGAATGGGCTGGATGGTGTCTCTTTTTACCGATTATTATCGTTGTCTTGCAGGCTGCCGCAAGGATTTCGTGGTCAACACCGCCTAACAGTTTCTCGTGGATTATAGTTGCCGCCGGTTTTACTGTCCGAATAAAAGACGCGGTCTCGATTTTCCCAATTGTGAAGTTGACCGGCACGGGTAGCGCCCCAATGCGCACCGCGGCCAAAAAGGCGATGACAAGTTCAGGCACGCGAGGCAGTACCATGCAGACCTTGTCACCTTTCTTTGCACCTGAGGCGCTTAGAAACCCGGCTAAACCGTTGACAAGCTTATAGATGTCGCCGAAGGTAAGCGTATCGGCCTTATAGACGATAAATGTCTTGTCAGGATTATTTATCCAGTTGTCCGCAAGTGCCTCGTCTATGGTTTTATATTCGTCTATATTCAGCAAGAACCCTTTCTCCTGAGAACCGCCCCTATGGTTAACATCAATATCCGAAGGTCAAGGAGCAGCGATTGATTTTTGACATACTCAATATCATAATTTATCCAGTCGCTGAATTTGCAGGTATCTCTGCCCATTACCTGCCACAGGCCGGTGAGGCCGGGTTTTATACTGAGCCTGATGGTTTTCCAATTTTCGTCGCCAACCATTTCTTTATCCTCTAATGGACGCGGGCCAACGAGCGACATATCTCCTATGAGGACATTGAACACCTGGGGAAATTCGTCAATGCTCCATTTTCGTAAGAATCTGCCTACGCGTGTTATTCTGGGGTCGTTTTTCACCTTGAACACCGGACCTTCGACATCATTGGCAAGCTCATCCTTGATATTTTCAGCATCTTTTACCATCGTACGAAACTTATACATGGTAAAATCCACGCCGCCTCTGCCGCAGCGCCGGTGTGAAAAAAACACCCCCCCCTCCGTATCTATAACAATCAACGCCGCGACAATCAACATATACGGTGAGAATACTATAAGCAGCAGTAAACTTCCTATAATGTCAAATATCCTTTTTATAAGCACGTATCCCATTAATATATATATAACCTTGCCATTGTTTAACGATCTGCCTACACATCCGATTCAACCATAGATGGCTATCATAACATATCCGGCGCGGTATTTACAACTCGTGAGTAGCCGCTGCCACAGCGCACTGCGGGTCTGCGTCAAGAAATGGGGTTTTATGCAATGAGGTTTTAGCGCGTCATTCCGGCTTGTCCGGAATCTGCCCTGAATCTATGAGGATATTAGTATATATGGAGACATAGTAGCACGATTCCAGACAAACCGGAATGACGGACGGATGGGATATTCATTGGGTTGGTAGGCATTGTAAACTCATATCTACAAAACACGCCCATAATACAAGGCTCTACAGCTTAACTCTTTTTTTTGACGCAGACCCGGCACTGCTGGTACTTTGTAATAATGGCACTATTTTTTGTAGAATACCGGATGCTGAACAACTGTGAAGAGTCAACTGCAAAAGAGGCCGGTATGCAGAATGCCCATCTGTGTATACAGAATATCATCAACCTGATGCTGAGGGCTTCTCTGTCGCAGGTTTCCACGCAGGAGCAATTAACACAAATTTTGAAGCTTATCATGTCGGCGCCGTGGATTTCACCCGCCGCCAAAGGGCGCATATATCTTTATGATAAGCGAACGAAGATGCTGCGAGTTAGCGCTCATGTTAATTATACTATGGAGGAGTTAGACTCCTTCGCTCCAATTCCATCTGCCGAATGTCTGTGTGGAGCTTCGGCCAGCACAAGGGATATAGTTTTTATGCCAACAGCCTTCGGCGGCGGTCAAACACAAATGTGCGGCCACCACTGCGTACCGATTAAATCAAACGACAGGCTGCTCGGCCTCATAGGCATCTATGTGGAGGAGGAAGCGGGCGATGGCACGCAACGGGCTGGCCTGCCTGCCCCTTGCGAAAGGGAGATGTTCTTAAAAATCGCGGCAAACACAATCGTCGGCGTAGCGCTGCGTAAAGAGGCACACGAAAACCTGACGGGCAATTACCTGATACAGGATGTTATAAATAAGATACTGCACCTTTCGCTTGAGTCAATATCCCTTAAGGAGCACCTGCAAAAGACCCTCGACATCATAAGCAGTGTGTCATGGCTGTCAAACAAATACACGGGCAGCATATTTCTTATAGAAGGCCATCCGAAGATGCTTGTCATGAAGGCCCACAGGGGTTTTCCCTTAAACCTGCACGGTGTCTGCTCTGTCCTGCCGCTGGGGAAATGTCTCTGCGGTCTATGCGCATTAACAGGGAAGATAATATTCAAGTCCACGATAGATGATGAGCACGAGGTAAAATACGATGGAATGCCTGACCATGGACATTATTGCATCCCCATAAAGTCAAAAGGACAGGTGTTGGGCGTAATAAACCTCTATGTCAGAAGGGGGCATGTGAGTACTCAGGAGGAGGAGGAGTTCCTTGTGTCCGTAGCCAATACGCTTGCCGGCATTGTGGAGCGAAAGAGGACAGAGGACGAGTTAAAAAAACACCACGACCAGCTTGAGGAGATAGTAAAGGAGCGAACCGATGAGCTGACCATTGCCTGCAACAAGGCGATAGACGCCAACGAGGAACTCAAACAAAGCCAGGAGATGTTGATACACGCGGAGAAGATGGCGTCGCTGGGGCAGTTGGTAGCCGGCGTGGCCCATGAAATAAATACCCCCATAGGGATTGCCGTAACCTCGGCCTCTCATCTTGAGCTGGCCACAAAGAAAATCTCCGCCATGTTCTACGATAAACAGATAACGAGGACAGATCTTGAGAAATACATATCCGTTGCAAGGGAGGATTCTGATCTAATCGTGAAAAACCTGTTTCGCGCCGGGGATTTGATAAGGAGTTTTAAAATGGTCTCGGCAGACCAGACGAGTTGGGAAAAGAGGCAGTTTAACCTGAAGTCCTATTTAAACGACATCGTGATGAGCCTAAGTCCGCAGTTGAGGAGAACGCCCCATGTTGTCACGATAAACTGCGACGAAACCCTTGAGTTGAACAGCTATCCGGGGGCGTTTGCCCAAATAATCACGAACTTGTTGATGAATTCTGTGCTTCACGCCTATGACGAGGGGGCAAAGGGGACGATCCTGATAGAGGCCGTCCCGTTAGACGATGAGATCGTCCTGAGATACAGAGACGACGGCAAGGGAATCCCTGAGGCTAATCTAAAGAAGATATTTGATCCTTTTTTTACGACAAAACGTGGACAGGGAGGTTCAGGTCTCGGCCTTTATATTACGTTTAACATCGTTACCCAAACGCTCAAAGGCAGTATCGTATGTGAATCTGAAGTGGGCAAAATAACGGTATTTACAGTTACATTACCAAACGTGTTGTAGTATAATATGTCCAGGTGAAATAATATGAGCGATTCGGATAATCTTTTTTGCGACGAGAGTTTTTTGAGAGAAAAGGTGGAGGCCACACCAGCGGAGGCCTCTGGCAAACCAAACTGGAAGCTCATGGTTGTTGACGACGATGAGGAAGTCCACAGGATGACGGGTGCCGCCCTGAGGGATTTCACGTTTGACGGCAGGGGGCTTGATTTTATATATGCCTCATCGGCGAAAGAGGCGAAGGCCGCGCTTAATAACCACCCTGACACTGCCCTGATTGTCCTTGATGTGGTTATGGAAACCGAATACGCGGGGCTTGATGTCGTAAAATATATACGTGAAGTCCTGAACAATAAGTTTATGAGAATCATATTGAGAACCGGCCAGCCCGGCATGGCGCCTGAAAACGATGTGATTGTCAATTACGACATCAACGACTACAAGACAAAAAGCGAGCTTACTATCCAGCGTCTCTATACATCCATAGTGACGTGTTTGCGGTCATATAACGATTTGGTAAGGCTGGATGACGCCTATAAGAAACTCAAAAAAGAGGCCGAAGAGCGTATCCTTATAGAGAAACAACTGGCTGAAAAAGAGTATCAGGCGGCAATAGGCATGGCCATTACGCAAATAGTCCACGGGGCCAAGAACATACTTAACGCGCTCAAAGGCGGTGAGTATATGATAAATACCGCCCTGAAAAAGAATGACAACGAACTGCTCCTAAAGGGTTGGGATGCCGCTAAGACAGGCATATCGCGCATGTCGGCGTTGACCCGTGATCTGCTTGATGTTTCCAGGTTCAATCAAATTGAATTTAAATATGGTTCTCTGGGTGCCCTCGCAGAGGAGATCATAGGGATGTTTCAGGACACAGGGGACAGCCCGCGGGTTGAGGTATCAGGGGAAATAGATAAATCAATCCCGCCGCTATTATTTGATTACGAGGCGATTCACACGGCGCTGATGAACTTGGCGTCTAATTCAATAGACGCCTGCTCAGGCAAGCAATACACAGACCCTGAAAAAGGCAGGGTCATCATACGAGTACATTCGGACGTTGAGAGCGGTTTTGTAAACCTTGACGTAGAGGATAATGGACACGGGATGGCGGAGGATGACCTGGAAAAGATATTCGTGTTGTTTTACTCCACCAAAAACGCAAAGGGCAACGGACTCGGTCTGCCAATAACCAAAAAGATAGTCGAAGGACACGGGGGAACGCTTGAAGTTACATCGCAAAAGGGAACTGGCTCGGTGTTTCGGATAAGGCTTCCCTTGAAGAGACAATAATCAAAAGGAGGAACATTAGTGAAAAGGCGAGTATTGGTTATAGACGATGAGGAGGCCATAAGGGGGTATCTTTCCACAATCCTGAGTGAAAGCGGTTATGACGTGGTAGAGGCGGTAGACGGCGAAGATGGATTAAACAAGGCGAGGGAAATGAGGCCCGACCTGATAACTCTTGACGTGATGATGCCCAAAAAGACAGGGATATTCGTATTGGGCGAGCTAAGAAGGGATGGTGTGCTGGCAAATGTGCCCGTAATCATGTTAACCTCGGTAAAGAGCTTTATCGAACAGTCATACAAAGAACTTGACAACGTAGATGCTATAAAGCAGATGGAGACCTTGCTTGATGAGCCGACGAGCAAGATGCAAAAGTTCTTTTTGCGTTTCAAGTCTTTCCGTAAAATGCTACTCATTGACAGGGAGGCGATGGTAGAGCAATTTCGCAAAGGAGAGTTATCGCTTGGGGGGATGCCGTCGCTTCCTGACATATTCCTTGACAAGCCGGTCGAGCCGGAGGAGTTTGCCCATGCGGTCAGTAAATTAATCGGACAACCGTCAAAATAGAAGCGGCCAATTAAATAATTAAGTTGATGTCAGTGCTGCTACGGCAATCTTGCCGCTGTGTCGGTCTGTGCAGGGTGCGGCCACTGCTCCCAGAAACGCCATCAAAAAAAGTAGAACCCTCGTTGTTACCCGTGAACACGGGATGTTAGAACAAGTAGCGGCACAAATAAACCTTGTGGGTGGGGATATAGATAAAATAGAAGGAGACGATGGGGTATGCCGAATAATGAGACAGGCATTAAGGGCAGGTCTAAGTCGAGGGTAGAGACGAGAGATTCGGAGAAGGTTTCGTAAATAACGTAAAAAGACGCCGCCGTCGGAATTGGTGATATTTCGTTATTTATCGAAATTTTATGATAAGGAACAAGAGAAGCTGTGTGTGCATGCTCTCATTTTCCTTGCTCCCTATCCTTGAGGAATGCCATGATATTTGCCGGTGGCCGCCGTAGTGTAATCTGGTGCGCCATGTATTTCATATAGGGGTCTATCTGGTGAAAGAAGCTCTTGTAGCCGGCGCAGAGCCAGTTCAGGCCGTCCTCCCCATCCGGCGTCCTGATGAGGCGATTCCTGGGGCATTCTCCGTTACATGCAAATCTCACGTCACACTGCCGACAACAGGATGGCAGCGCATCGAGTTTGGCATTACCAAACATAATCTGAGACGAGGTTGCTGCAAGTTTTGCCATGGGGGTTTCCATGATGTTGCCGAGGTGATGCTCAATATCAACAAAGTGGTCGCACGCATACAGGTCCCCATTATGCTCCATTGCCAGTGCCGCTCCACACGTACTACGGAAAAAACATAGGCTCTGCGGCAATGACAACCACGACTCCAGCGCCGTGTCGAACATCTGGACATAGATACGCGCAACATCCATCCGCACCCAGCGCTCGAATATCTTTCCAAGAAACTCTCCCCATGCAAGCCCCCCGACACTCTCATGGGAGATTTGGCCATCCTTGTGTTCAACCAGGGGAATAAATTGCAGGAACGTGCTCCCGATGGATTTCAGGAATTCGTATACCTCAATTGGGTAGAGCGCGTTGCGTTGATGCACGACTGTGAGTGTATTGAAGCGTACGCCGTGTTTTACGAGCCGCTCAAGTCCGCGCATCACGAGACCAAAGGAGGGATTTCCCCCCTTGTCAACGCGATAGGAATCATGCAAATGTTCGGGACCGTCAATGGAAATCCCAACAAGGAAATCGTGTTCCTTCAAGAACGCGCACCACGCGTCGTCAAGCAGCACGCCGTTGGTCTGCAGCGTGTTTTCGATGCACCGCCCATCCCCATACTTCCGTTGCAGTGCGATAGCCCGGCGGTAGAAGTCCAGACCCAGCAATGTCGGCTCGCCCCCCTGCCACGCAAACGTTACCCCATTGTGTGAGCTGTTTGCTTCCATGTACTGGCGGATATAGGAATCAAGAACTTCCTCCGGCATTCTCCAGTCGGTTGTGGCTGGATACAATTGAGCCTTATCAACATAGAAGCAATACCTGCAGCCAAGATTGCATACAGGCCCAACAGGTTTGGCCATTATCTGAAAGCGCACTGCCTCACCTGAATGTCCGGTCATATGAGCCTCATTTCAACTCCAGCGAAGCAGCGCTAACAACATGCGAGTTGGATAATATCGCCAACCATTCACCCGTCAAGGCCAAGACCAAAGTTTGATTTAAGATCCGACGCCAGCGTGTCAAGAACACTAACATATTGCAAGTAGGCCTGCTCCGCCTGAGCCTGCGCCGTTTGTAAAGAGGCTGGAAGCGGTCTGCGAATCTCGTTTGGAAGTAGTTCTGAAAAAAGGGCGTAGAGCATAAATGCCGCTCTTGGGTCGTTTGGCTGGTTGTCGAGTTCCAGGGCGCCGCCCGTGGTGGCGTGATCATAGAATTCCGCTTCACCCCCCAAGAGCATCGGGGTGGTCGTTTGGGGATACCAGAAGTTATAGACACCCAACTTTAATTGATCCTGCATAACACCGATGATGTGAGTGGGGGACAGGTTGAAGTTCATTATCGGTTTAACATACTCGTCGGTCGTAAAGCACGCGTAAGTTCGACCAGACGCCGTTGCGGATCGCACCACTGAGAGGAGGTCGTGGCGTGTCCCGTAGAGCGTCTGCAGGTCGCCGGTCATCCATGAATTGCTGCCGCCATGTCCCAGGTCAACCAGTAGCCGCAAGACATCAACGTTTGAGGTGAGCTGCGAGCGCATAGTGTTGACATCACCGGCAAATTGACCGGTGTAATCGCGCACTATAAATGGAATATGAAGGGTTTCCTCATACACGGTGCCTACCTTGTTCTGTGCGAAACCATGTGCGCCGCCGTAGTCGCCGTGGTCGCTGAGAAAAACCACAACGGTATTGTTGAGGACATTTTGCGGAAGGGCGCCTAAAACGCGCCCTATCTGAGTATCCACGTTGGTGATGAGGTCTGAATAAAGGTCTTGGCCGCGCTGCCAGTAGCTGAAGGGAGCCACCCCCTTCTTCACTTTGCCGAGAGCTATTGGAGAGTCTGCCAGTTTAAACGTGGTGGCAGAAGGGTCGAAGGAGATGCCACTGAAAATAGCCTGGCTGCACTCGTTAAACATGTGCTGGGCCTTGGGCTTGTTTGCAATCAATTGGCTCAGTGGCTCCCAGTTTTCTGGTAACACGGGGAACCCCTTAGGGGTTGGGTTTGACTCCTGCAGTATGGAGGAATTGTAAGAGATAAGTGGTGTGGCACCGGCCGCTGAAAAGAGATTGTTGTACGTATTGGGTTCCGTGCCACCCCAGAAAAACTCGTAATCGTGGGGGTTGACAAACTCCACGGTCGCACACCAACGTGGACTGTTCGGCGTGAGGCTCGACAGGTAACTGATTGCGGAATTGGCGATATCCTGGTCGCTTATGATGGTGCCGTCGCCGCCATTACCCTGACCCTGCTGTCCAGGCGCATCAGGACAGACATATGTTGTAAATCCGTACTGTTCGAGATAATCCGTTACGCCTGCCTGGCACTCCGAGGCGGTCAGGGGATAGTCAATGCTGCAGTGAAACTTACCGAAGTGAGGCGTCTGATATCCCGCCTGACGCAGCAACGTACCATAGGTCGGGAAGGCCGGGTTGAGGCTTGGCGATGGGTTCCCACCATTACCATGTCCCGTGAGCGTGGTCAGTACCCAGTTTTGTTGTGCATAGAGTCCGGTCAATGTGGAGCAGCGTGAGGGCGTACAAGCGGCGGCTGCGATGTGATGGTTTGCGAACTTTACGCCACCTGTCCAGAGATATTTATAGAGATTGGGCATGAAGCGTGCCATGTATTGGTCAGCCGTTGTGATTCCAGCGGGAAAGTTGACGGGAAATCTAAGTTGATCTACTGTAATCACCAGAATGTTGGGTGGGGTATTCCCACTGGTTGCAGAGATATTTGTGGATGCTTCCGCTTCTTTCCCACTGTCCGTAAGGACAGACGACCCTAAGAGCGCCCCCCCGGCGATAGCGCCCGCTGTCAGACCAAGAAAATCTCGTCTTTTCATTTTTGATAATTCCTCCCATTTAATCGTCAATAATTACAATCACAGCCGCAAAGCAGCCCTGTTCAGAACCCCAGAATTCATGTCATATTTCATCCACAGTTCCAGAGTCACAGACGTTTAATCTTGCGATGTTTGGGCAGTAACAACCCTGTCCCTGCCCTCGTGCTTTGCCTGATATAGTGCCTCGTCAGCAGCCTTTAACAGATGCTGAGGGTTAGTTCCATGTATGGGTGAGACTGCAACGCCTACCGATAAGGTTATTGCGCTTAGGGTCTGACTCCCAATATTTATTTTTACGTGCTTAAATCCATCGCACAACATAGTTGCCCGCCCTACGGTTATATCTAAAGTGGCTTCAGGTAAAATCAGGGTAAACTCCTCGCCTCCATACCGGCAGGCTACGTCGCAATCTCTGATGTTATGCTTGAGAAATATACCTAATTCCCTTAGCACACAGTCGCCGGCCTCGTGGCCATATGTATCGTTAAAGCGTTTGAAGTGGTCAACATCTATCATAATTATCCCTATAGGGGTTTTCTTGCGAAGGCTGCGCTGGTTTTCTCTTTCAAGATACTCCTGCATGTATCTCCGGTTGTAAAGCCCTGTTAATGGGTCGCGCGTTGAGAGATTGCTCAGCGTCTCCCTAAGTTTTAAGTTTGCGATTGCAAGCGCTGCGTTTTCAGAGAGTTTTAATGCCAGCCGCTCGTTCTCTTTCATTAAATCAGCGTCCGCGGCAGGCGCTCCAAGCATTAAATGACACATTCCCAATGTTTCGCCATGAGCTGTCATCGGCACACATATGTATGCCACAATGGACTCAATTACGTGGCCGCATCGGGGGACATCCTCACTATTAGTTACTGTGTGGGAGCGCCCACGCCTGAGTGCCCAGCAGTCATCTTTCGTAAACACCTTCTCGCTGGACTGTGTGTTGCCCCATGTGGATATAGACTCGATAATATCTCTCGATGAGTTGAAGACATAAATACCACCTGATTCAAACTGAAACAATCGTGAGGCCGCATGTGCTATTACCTCACATGCCTCAGATACAGTGTTACAGGCCTGCAGGAGGTCGCTTAATTTGCTAAATATCTGATTTTCATGGTTGACAATGGCAAGTCTCTGTGACCATTGCTCAAGTTTGACATTCTTCTTTTCCAGTTCCCTGGCGTAGACTTCTGATTTGTCCCTGTATCTCCGTAAATCGTCTACCATTTTATTAAACGATTCAGTCATTTTTCCTATTTCATCGTGTGAGCTCACGTCTACTTTTACGTCAAGGTTGCCAGTCCCGACTTCCCTTGCCGCACTGCTTAACCTGATTATTGGCTTTGAGACCGTTCTGGCAAAAATATATATGGCTGCCAGGGCAAAAAAACTCATTATAACGAAAGAAAGTATCTTTTTATCTCTCAATTTCACAAACGGGCCAAAGGCAATCTTGGCAGGTACGTCCACTATTACTGCCCAGCCGTTGCCAGTAAAATCCTGATAGCCGCGCTCAACCGAAAAGGCAAGTATCTCCTCGTCACCGGATTTATGCAAGTGGCGTATACTTCCTGTTTTATCTCCCGCTATTATTAACTTGCTTACAAACTCCCAGTCATCTGAGATCGTCTTTAGAATATTGCCCTTGTTATGATTGGAATAAAGTACAAGACCGTTCTTATCCACCAGATCTACTTTTGTAGCGCTGACCTTGTCTTTACTGGCTAAGCCTGAGACATTATTCACTATATCATATATCGCATTCATAGATATTTCTGACGTGACGACCCCAACAGGCTTGCCATTTTCATTCTTTACCACTGTTGCAACGCAATAAACATAGCCTTTCAATGATGAGGACTCATATATTTCCGCGGTAAACGCGCCGCCAGTTTCAACTTTTGGCCAATATTCGTTCAATGGATGCTGCTGCCCTATGTCCTTGCCGGAGGTATCGGCAATACGCACCCTATCCATATTGAAAAACGAAAGTGACACATACGTCTTGTCGTGGTTCAAATAATGATTTAATCTTTGTGTGATTGCCTGAGGCGTTGAGTCCTGTGAAGCAATTACGGGGTCAGAGGCCAGTTGCTTTATATCGGTGTATTTTTCAAAGAGCATCCTGTCTATTTTATCAATTGTGTGATATGCCTGTGTTTCCATGCTGTTTTTTACTTGTTCTTCAACCATACTCTTTTCGGACATGTGCACAAAGTAAGACACAGATGACAGAAATATCAGCGCTATGCTGAAATACAGAAGCGTTAATTTAGTAGAGAATTTCACAATCACTCCTCTGTAACCAGTTGTATTAATTTAATGCCGATAAAACGGCCCGCCCTTACACCTCTTGAAGAGTCTAAAGTCATACACATATTGCTCCCCCCGCCGGACAGATTTCCCGCACTGCCAGCGCCGCACTGCTAACAGTTAGCACTGGGGCTATTCTACCATTAGAATACGCTTTTTTTCCAGAACCTTGAATCAACAAAGGTTATTTCCAGCCTATCCCCGCATAGAGCCAGCCGCCATTATAGGTTACATAAACATTTCCATCAGGCCAGGCCAAAATACCGGTACCGTTGGTAAACCACTGGACATAGTATATACCGCTTGTAGATGACCCCGCAGAGATATCCCCCAATTTCGCCCCAAAAAAGGCGCTGAATACGTATATGTATCTGGCAATAACATCTACAGCCGCTGTGTAATTTGGTTCTGGTGGTTGTGGCGTTCCTATCAGTGGGGTTTTGATAGGTGCGGCAAGTCCTATGAACACCACCAGCCCATCACCGCCAGGATTAGTCTGCACCGGTATACTTTTCCAGTTATTGGCAACCCACACATTGCCTGATGAGTCTATGACCACTCCGGTATTTCTGACAAGGGCGTCGCTGGTGTAACCTGTACTTGGTGAGATGGGGTCTCCTGTGCGATAGCCCGTTGGACAGCGCCAGTGTTTTGCCCCGCAAAGCTGTGTCAGTCTCTGGCCTTCAAAATTGGCAACCCAAATATTATCATCACCGTCTACCGCAATGCCCCACGGCGTAGTCAGCCCGCCGCCCACAAGCTGCTGCTGCAACCGGCTGTCGCTGTGTATCAGGGTAACGGAGCCGCCAAGTGAATTAGCCGTCCATACGTTGCCAAGACTATCAACGGCTACCCCTAAGGGGTTTTTAATCCCGCCTCCCGTAAACGGTGAACCTGTCAATGGGGAGCCGTTGGGGTCCAGTGCGATAACGCTGTCATTACCAGAGCTGGCTATCCAGGCGTTTCCCTTGCCGTCAATTGCCAAACCGAAAGGCTTGTCTAATCCCACGTTTTTGAACATAAGCGGGGTATTAGGGTTTCCCAGAGGATACCGCGTAATAGAGTTATTGTCATAGTTGGCTATCCAGATGTTGCCCGATTGGTCTGAGGCCGTCCCCTGTGGTGAGCTGATGCCGCCACTGGTAAACCCATTATTTGGGGAAAGGGCAACGCCCGCCGCGCTGAACTTCGATACGCTGTTTGAGGCTGGCGGGGTAGTGCAGCCCTTTCCCTGAAAGCCGAAGTTGCTAAGCCATATATCACCGTTTGTATCTATGGCAATGCCAAAACCTGTGCCGTCAATACCGCCGCCGCTAAAAGGTGCGCCCAAGGCGTCAGAACCCGTAGGGGTGAGTTTCATCACCAGTTTGCCGCCGCAGACCGGCTGAAGGGGGTCGCTGTTGAATTCATAGTTATTAGTAACCCATACGTTACCATCCTTATCTATTGCCATGTTGCCCGGGCCGTCGAACTCACTACCGTTGCCAATGTATTTTATGGCCAGCGTCCAGGCATCCGGGGCTGAAGACAGGGCAGGGCTGTATGGGCCGGGTGACTGCGACTTCGACAGGGCGTAGAGCAGCCACGCGTTTTGCCACGGGTAATGGGCGATATTTACGATGGCTTGCAGGGTATCCTGCGGGACACTGCCACCCGGCGGTGTTGCCAGTGCAAAGAGCGGAGGGCATACTCTGGGCATACCCACACAGGAGGCGAGCAGATTGGCCAGTGTGTTAAACTGGGACATTGTTGAAGTCGCAGTCCCGTTGGGTGAACTGGACAGGACAATGCCTGCATTACCCGTTGTAATATCAACCAGATTCTGTACTACTGCCGCCGCATTTTGCAAACCTGGCGATGTTCCCGATATATTGCCGCCGCTGATAAACTGAGCCATCGCATAGGCCGTCGCCACAGTAGTCCTTTCATTTATAACGACATTGGCTGAAACTGAGGCAGAGACCGGGGCCGTTCCCAATACTGTGGCAAGTCTGACGGGACTTTCCATGATATTAATGCCCCCATCCGCAATCATATACAGTACCGCGTTGGTGTCTGTTGGCGGCGTATAGGAGATGGTAAAATTCCCCTTAGTGTCGCTTTGCGCTGTTCCAAGAACAACCGCTGGCATACCGCGCTGGGCGCCCGCGTGATAGAGCGTAACCGAAGAAGAGGCAACCGGCGTCTGTCCGTTTATGACCACACCTTTTTGCTCCGCGGCATAAGCGGACAGGCAAAATGCCAACACGACCATCGCTACAATTGCTGTAATTTTTTTCATTAACAATATCTCCCTTTGGTTTGATAACTCAAGCCTTTCTCACAGAGTCCGGTTGTACCTGAGCAATTCGATATGGAAACACTCTCATCTATCTCTTTCTCAAGCGTTTTCGGCTGACGAAGAACCTTCTTTTACGTCTGCTTTTGCCACGCGGTGTTAAGCGAGTGCCACACACCGTTAGCGTAATAATACAAATAACCGTCAGTCCAGGCTATAATTGCCGTGCCGTTTGTAAACCATTGCACGTAATAATTTCCGTCAGAGGTTGTACCCTGCACAACCGTGCCGGATTTGCTATCAAAGAATGACTTATGCGTTAGATACACATAATCTATCAACAAGGTTACCTTTACCAATTCGGGCTTCCACGGGGTTTTAAGCTCGTTCCATGTGCCGTTAGCATAGACGTATAAGTAACCGTCTGTCCCTGCTAAGATACCGGTACCGTTTGTAAACCACTGGATGTAGTATCTGACGCCGTCAGAGGTTGTGCCAACCTGCAGTTCACCGGATTTTGTGCCGAAAAAGAAGGAGTACTGGGACGAAAGCGAATCTGTGGCGGCAGCGGCGGCCTGATAATTTATTTCGACGCCGGTATAAATATATCCTGTTACGTTATTGCTGGTACTACAGAGCGCAACGAGTTTTGTCCCATCGGAAGAAGATGCCAATTGACCCCATGTTTGAGATCCAGCGCCCGTTTCAGCCGTCCATGTAGTTCCAGAATCCACAGACGTATAAATATAGCCACTGTTGCTGGCAGCAGCAAGTATGGTACCGTCCGAAGACGAAGATATGCTCACCCAATATGAGGTTAAGGCAGACAGTGTGGACCATGAAGCCCCTGAGTCTGTTGACCGATATATACTTCCGTTATATACTACGGCTACGAGTTGTGTTCCATCCGAAGATGACGCTATGGATTTCCAATCTCTGTTTCCGGCTCCAGATTGCTTGGTCCATGTAGCGCCGGAATCCGTAGACGTATAAATACATCCGCCGAGGACAGTAGCTGCCAGCTTCGTGCCATCGGACGATGATGTTATGGAACTCCAAATTTGACAACTTGAGCCAGTCCTTTTTGTCCAGGTAGAACCTGAGTCTGCAGAAGTATAAACATATCCATATTCGCACGACGCACTACCATCGTACTTATTTGCAACGGCAATTTTCGTGCCGTCTGACGAGGTTGCAACCGCAGTCCATTCCTGAAGCATTGATGCATATTTTCTGCTAAAACTGGTGGCGGAATCTGTTGATATATAAATATTCCCATTAGATGTTACACCGATGATCTTTGCACCATCAGATGATGATGCCATGGCTACCCAATAATCATACGTTGCAGTAGTTTGCCCTTGCGTCCATGTAGCACCGTAATCCGCAGATATATAGAGATGTCCATTCGTTTCATAAACGTTCGACCCGGCAGCAATAAGCTTCGAACCATCTGACGAAGACGTCACTGAATACCATGTTCTGGTGCTGGCATTTATTTGCTTTGTCCACTTAAAGTTGTCTGCATATGCCTTGCCGGTCATCATAAATACACACAATACAAGCAGCCCGAACGCTAATAATTTGCCCATAGTTGATAAAACTTCCCGTCTTTTTGCGTTGCCGCCGGTAATGCTTCTTACTGTACCGCTGATGTTTCCCGCCAATGTCTTCACTTGAAACCTCCTTGTTGCCTTTTTTATGTTGAAAATTAAATCATGGCGTAATAATCACCTGTGGCGTGAGCAATGTGTCGGGGTTTGCGCCTGAGGTCGTGCCGGGTTTGACATAGGCGCGCTGTGTAACTGAAATCCTGCTTGACAGCGGCAGGTCAGTCGTGTCAGTGAGCGCCACACAGTAGTCAGCGGCATATTCACACTGGCGCGAAATCAAGGTTACGTAAAGCATTGGCAGTTGTGCCTTTAGCGTGTCAGAGGCGCTATTGTAAAGATTAAGTTGTCTTAGAACGGCCTCGGCAGACCCTGTGAGCATCCCGCTGTTAAACCCTACGGCCTGAGGGTTGGTCTGTGAGGCGCTGGCAACACCGTCAAAGGTGTCCATATTGTAAATTGCAAGGCTGACGTAGCTTGCCGCGCCGGTCAACGCGTGGTTTACCCCTGTTACAATAGCCAAATCTGTGCCTTGCAGCTTTCCAATGACACCCAGACGATAGGCGTCTGTATCCTGGTCGTCACCTAAACAGGACGTTCCCTTAGCGATGCAGTTTGCTCCGGCCAGACCTATCAGTTCTCCGGTGCTGGTAACATTGTCGCTGGTAATCATATTCTCGGTAATTGTCGGGCGTTTCTTTGTCACCTCAAGCCATCTTGCCAATATCGTTGACAGCTCAGACAGTGAGGATTGGTACATAGACTCGCTGTTGCTTTCTTTTAGCGTGTAAACTGGGGTTGCATAACGCGATACAGGAACGCTTATATTAGAAACCCTGTACACTAAAATATTGGTTTGCACGGCTTGTTTCCACAGATTGGACAGGGTTTCATTGTCAGGAAGGGCGTAACGAATCAGGGTGCCGAAGTCGTCGGCGGAGGCGCCATGTCCTGTAATGATGTTGGTTCCTATCGGTTCTGTAAAGATGAGGTTCGCGTTTAATCCACTGGCCTTTGCATCGGCAACAAGTGTGTCGCGCAGGGTCTTGTTAGATGTTGTTATGTAAACCACTGAGCTGCCGTCCCATTGAACGCCTGCCTGATTTCTGATGACTACATTGTTTATATCGTTGCCGAAACTGCCAAAGATTTCGGCACGCGAGGGGTCTGGCGTATACGCACCCGGCGTTATGTTGTCGTTGGTATAGATGGTGGCATTGCGGCTGAAGAGATAGCCCTGATAGCCTAAATAGGCCGCTCTGGGTGGTAACTTCAGTATGGTTACGAGGGCGTCGTTATCGGACAGGCGGTAAAACATGTTCGATTGAACACCGCTAGGACTGGTAGAGTAGAAGTTGTTCGTGTAATAGGGATCCATATAAGTATCCGCAATAGGTACTTGTGGTATTATATACGGGGCTGCCGCGTTGTTGCCGAAACAGGTTCCAAACACACTGACTATTTTTTCGCAAGCGGCATTATCCACTACATAGACATTGCCTCGTAAGATGCCATACCCCTTCAACGGCAGCGAACTCATCCAGGCTACCCACGGCAACGATGTATTTGATGCGGTTGTGTTTGAGACAGTCATGTTTGAGTTCCATATTATCCACATGCAGTTCCAACTGGTACCGTTCCAAAAATAAATATACCCGTCTGTCCAAGCTAAGATTGCGGTGCCATTTGTAAACCACTGGACATAGTATGTGCCGCTTGCCGTTGTTGCGGTTGTGACATCTCCAATTTTTGTTCCAAAATACCATGGATATAAATTGTAGGTTTCATTAATCATAGAGTTAGCCTTCCAGCTTATTCCGAGATAGTTCCAACTACTGCCGTCCCAGTAATACATATAGCCATCCGACGAGGCTAAGAGTGCTGTGCCGTTTGTAAACCATTGGACATAGTATGCACCGCTTGTAGTTGTCTCAATGGTGACAGTTCCAGATTTTGCTCCGAAGTACGAAGGATATTGATTCGATATTATATTGATTTGAGCGCTTGCCGCGTTGCTGTCTTCATTATCGTCATTTATAGGCAACTCTGTAGAGGTGTGTCCATAACCTGCGCCGCCAGCAGACAAAGGAGTAAGACAAAAGACTGTTATTAATAAAACTACGACGATAGAGACTACCGTTTTATACGGCTTTCCACCGACCATGAGTGAATTCCTCCCTTATTTTTTTAGTTCAAGCGATGCGCCAAAGCAACGACATCAATTGTAATAATGTATATTAAACTTTGCCTTGTAGTCAAGGATTGAAAATAGGGCAATCGCATTAGAAATTGCCTCCCTTATTTTTGTCATTCCGGCTTGCAGACTGTGTCACAATAGCAGGCCAGCCCCCCCCC
>JADFYL010000020.1:0-10504 GCA_015233045.1 Nitrospirota bacterium
TTAATAGGTTACACCGCCTGACTTACTTTTTTACACACCTTTTTATCATACCTCCATAGCGTCTGAGCGTAAGGACAAGCCGGGGGAATCTATCGAAATGGTTAAGAAGAGGCTGATGCAAAAATACCAGTGAACTGTATAAATCAAGACCCAATAAGTCTGTGATTCCAGCGAGACATACATGAATAGGGTCAACATTCGCCCCCGCCCCTAACTCCATGAATGATGCTGGTAGGATGCCTTATTTCTTTATTGCCTTTAAAGCAGTTTCTATTTTGACTCGTAAATCTTCTCTCTCAGGAGGCAACTTTAATAAAGAGATATTGAACAAAGTTTGCGGATCTGATGGTTGTCCATATATTATAGACAGCGCGGCTAAATTATATATATCCTCATACGATGACTCCTGAGAATACACATCCACTGACTTTTTTAGGGCTTTATATGCCCTTTTTTTATCACCAAGATTAAAATAGCAGATGTATAATTGGTGGTATATTCCTTGTTTTTCTAAATCTCTTGCCTTGCTAAGAGCAACATCCAAAACTTTAATTGCTTCTTTATATTTGTGAAGTCCGCTGAGTGTTTCCGCCTTCATGTTATAGGTAGCAGGTATTTCAGGAAAATTCTTAATTGCAACATCTGTATATGGCAAGGCATGCTCATACTGTCCTTTCTGATTATAAATACGTGCCAAAGACAGAGAGGATATCAAACTAGGATAGATATCATAAATCCTCTTTAATTCCGCGGTATAATTGTCACTTTTGTCAATGTTGACTTGCTCCATCAGATCGGATCCAAGAGCAAAAGGATCAAGTTCCTTAAGGTCATATTGGTCAGCAATTTTAGGATAAATATTTTTATTAATATATAACACATCGGCATCGTCAAAAAAGATGGCCGTATAATTGGGATATCGTTTTATAAGATTGCTAAAAACTCTATACTTAAACGGAACTGAGAAAAAATCCGGGTTATATTTTTCAATAATCTTCTTAAGAACTATATCCTCCTTGAACACATTGAATCCAGCATACACATCAACATCAGTAAACAAGTTTGGCACTTGCATATCCATAAAAATCTTATACTTCGGATAAAGCATCCACTTCATGTACCCGCCATAGTTAGGTTCATTTACGATATTACCACCGGCATCCAATCCTAAGAGGAACTGAGCAACACCCCACGGAATATTTATATTAGCCTTTTTTGCGGTAGATAAATGATTATCAAGCGAAGATAATGACAATATAAATACTATCGTATTAATAGCTAAGAAAAATATCTTTGCTTTTCCACTTTTATTAATAGGATGCAGCAAATTCTCAAATGGGTTCGTTGTTGCTACAATAGGCAGGGCGAGAAGAATAAATTCATTTAAAAACCTTATACCTTTTAATAATAAAATAGTTCCTCCGACAAATAAAAGAGCATGAGCTAGCCTTATGCTTTTGTTTAAGAGACTACGAAAAAAGGACAGGAATGCAATTAATACTAACATACTTGTAGGACTAATGAGTGAGAGAAACATAGGAAGCAGCTCATTTATTGAGTACTTCCTTAGTTCGACTATATATGTCTCTGCAAAATTTACAGGGTTGAACGGCGTTTCAATAAGGGCAAGTCCGTTAGGAGTAACAAATATCATCATCATCGCAATTACAAGCGGCAATGTGAATAGTGTGTTGCTTTTATTTTTGTCATCTTTACACAAGCCAGGCCATATTCGCAATAGAGATGGCTCAGCACCGTATGCTAAAAGTATCAACAGCATAACTGGATATGTTATCCCGTGGACATTTGACCATAGCAGCGCTAAAATTGGCAAAATAAATGTCTTTCTTGGATAATACTCAAGTACATAGAGAAAGGCCGCTATAAGAGCATAGCTAAACACATGCGGCCTTAAGACTGAATATCTGGACATCAACACAGCGGCATAGACAATGATGACGAAGAAGACGTAATAAATATTTTCCTTTTGTCTTTTATAAAGGAACAAAAGAATAAGTAACAATATTGATATAAACGACAGCGTCCTGAACGCCACAAGACCTTGTTCTCCGGTAAATGAGTATATTTTATAAACTATTACCTGAAATAACCAAGGGTAATTGATTAAGTGCCTTTGTGGTTGTATAAAAGAAAAATGGCTGTCAGATTCCAGGCTTCCATGTGTTGAAAAATACCAGCCGCCGCCTAAATGTATCCATATATCCGCGTCTCCTACCTGTAACGGTAGAGACATGAATACATAAATTATAGACAATAACAAAAGAACTATAAGCAAAACATAGTAGTAGTTGCTTTTGTTAAGTATATTATCTGCTATTTTGTATTTAAGCATCACCAGGCTGGTACTGTACCATATTATACCGAAATAGTAAACATGATCTTCTTCTCAATATGAGGCATGGCTGATAATACGCAATCACGTTATATGCCACCCGCATTTAATCAATCGCTGACCCCGCTTCCGACATTGGACGGGGGAGCCTTGCTCCCCCATGCCGCGGGTTTATACTTTCCACCTGAGATGAGATTGGGGCTATTTGAACACGGCTGATACGCTCTTATTCGCCGTTATTCTGTTTATATTACAGTAGGCTGTGCTACCCCCATTACTGGTATATGTGTCGCATCCGCTAAATGTTACCTTTCTATTATTGGTAGTTGTGGCAGTCAGCGTACGAGTTGAGTTGATGGCTACAGTTTCAGATGTTATGCTTCCAGTATCAAAACCCGTACCATTCCATGTCGCATTAATAGTACCTCCCGAATCTGTAATCGTTCCACCGTTTGCTCCAGACGCCGTTACCGTTATGGTCTTGTCCGTAGTAGTAAAAGCCGCTGTTACTGTCCGGTTAGCCACTACATTTATACTACACGTGGCTTTTGTCGTCCCATTGCCTGTGTAGCTGTCACATCCGCTAAATGTTACGAATACGCTTGCTGAGTTGGTTGTAGCGGTCAGAGTATGGCTTGTGCCGTTGATAGGCTCAGAAGCCGTGCCGCTTAACGTCGAACCATCCCACGTGGCATTAATACTACCTCCGCCATCTGTAATCGTCCCGCCATTTGCTCCAGATGCCGTTAGCTTTATAGTCTTGTCCTGGGTGAAGGTTGCTGTTACCGTACAGTTGGCTGTAATAGCTCCCGTCGTGTATGTGTTACCGCTTAACGTACCACGGCATCCAGTTACCTCAAGAATAGCATATCCCGTGTTTGGCGTCACAGTGAATGTAAATGTTTTTCCTAAATTAACACTCACAGGCGTTGAGGGATTTATTGAACCACCCGTACCGGATACTGACGGTGTCACTGTATAGGAGCCTAAAAATCCTACCTGCGCGGGATTATGTCTGTCCGTAGTCGTGCCGTCTCCTAACTGGCCATAACTATTTAACCCCCAGTCATATAGAGTTCCATCGTTATTTTCCGTTACCATATGAAACGTGCCGGCTGCTATGGCCGTTGGCCAGCCTGATGCAAATCCAGTAACCTGTACTGGTTTAGTACTGTTAGTTGTGGTGCCGTTTCCTAATCCTCCATAACTATTTAATCCCCACGTCCACACAGTACCGTCATTCCTCAACGCTATCATAGTCTCATATTCGCTGGCTATTGCTACAATCCCTGTTAAGTAGGAACCCGGACCTGAAGGACCAACCACAGCTACCGGCGTAAGCCTGTCCGTTGTTGTTCCATCTCCTAGCTGTCCGTTTGTGTTATCCCCCCACATCCACACAGTGCCGTCCATCTTCAGCGCTGCCGTATGCAAATACCCTGTCGCAATAGCTGATACCCCGGTTAGTCCACTCACCTGAACTGGAGAGAGACTGTTCGTTGTGTTTCCATTTCCTAACTGCCCCGCGCCGTTATATCCCCATGTCCACACAGTGCCATTACTCATTAACACAGCAGTATGATACCAAGAGCTGGATATCTCCGATACCCCCGTTAATCCACTTATCTTCACGGGCGAGTGCCTGTCTGTAGTCGTGCCGTCTCCTAACTGGCCAAAACCATTATATCCCCACGCATATACTGTACCATCGCCCATCAGCGCTGTCGTTTGCATAACGCCACCGCCTATGGCTGCTACAGCCCCTGTTATTCCAGTTACCTGCACTGGCGTGTTCCTATCTGTCGTAGTTCCATCTCCTAACTGCCCCATAACGTTATAACCCCATGTCCAGACGGTTCCATCGCTCTTCAGCGCTATAGTGTGATAAAACCCACTGGCTATGCTTGTAAACCCGCTTAATCCCGTATAGCCGACATCAACCACCTGTTCCGGCGACCAGCTGTCCGTATTCGAGCCGCTCCCTAACTGGCCTTGATAGTTAAACCCCCAGGCCCAGATAGTTCCATCATTCCTCAGCGCTGCCGTATGTAACCCGCCGGCGGTGATAGCAGAGTAGGCGTTTTGCGTAAATGCCGCCGTTACTGTGCAGGCAGAGGTAACGGCACCGGTTGTGTATGTATCGCCAGTTAACGTGCCGTTGCCGACGCCGCCTGTGCCGCAAGTGTCGGTTACTGAGTGGACAACATATCCAGCGATTGGCAATACCGTAAATGTTGCTGTCCCGCCGTAGGCAACTGACACAGCGGTTGACGGGCTTATCGTCCCGCCCGAGCCTGATAGTGACGGTGTTACCGTATAAGTATCTGTTGTTGCAGTAAAATCATATCCTGAAGCGAGGCCGCCGCTAGAGCCGTCTATTCTGCCGGCGCCGTCTATTGTCACTATATAATTGTAGGCAGGGAATTCTTCGCCAAGCATATTTGCCGTCACAGAATAGTATCCCGGCGGAATATATTGAATGGCATACACGCCGTCTATGAACTGAAAAGTGTAGGTTGCGTGGGTGTTCTGTTCGGTAAGGGTTATTGTTACTGGCCCGTATACTCCTCCAGCACGGCCGCCTGTATTAATTGTCCCTGATATTCCATTCGGGGAAAATGTTGCCGTTACTGTACAGCTCTTTGTAATCTTTCCTGTCGTATATATGTTGGTACTTATGTCTAAAAAGCCAGTGCTGCCGCAATCGTCACTTACTGAGGTATAATAACCTGCGGTTGGCGATAACGTGAAGGCTGCTGTCCCATTGTAAGAAATAGTCTGAGGTGACGTCGGATATGTCGTCCCACCAATTTTCCCATCAGTACCTGCTGCGACTGTTGGCGTTACCGTGTATGAGTTTAGAGTAAATGCTGCCGTCACTGTGCAGCTCTTTGTAATAGTTCCTGTCGTATATATGTTGGTATTTATGTCTAAATAGCCAGTGCTGCCGCAAGTGTCGCTTATTACTGAGGCAGTGTATCCTGCGGTTGGTAATAACGTGAATGTAGTTGTCCCGCCGTAGGAAACGCTTTGACTACTCGGGGTTATCGACCCACCAGAGCCTGATCCTGTTGATGTTACCGTATATGCGTTTAGATTAAAGGCTGCCGTTACTCCGCAGCCACTTGTAATATTGCTTATTGTGTAAGTGTTGCCGACTAAAGAACCATGGGTGGTGCAAGTGTCGCTTACTGAGGCCGTATATCCTGATCCTGTGTCTGGTGTTACCGTAAATGTTGCCGTCCCGTTGTATGCAATGGTCTCACTACCATTAGTTATCGAAGCATTATTTACTATCGTCCCATGCGTACCTGATCCTGTTGAGGTTACCGTATAATAGTTTAGAGTAAATGTTGCCGTTACCGTGCAGTTTCTATAAACAGGGCCGGTTGTGTATATATTATTGACAAAAGAAGAACCAACAGAATTACCACCGGTGCTACCACAATTATCGCCTACTGAGGCAGTATATCCTGCGGTTGGTGTTACCGTGAATGTAGTTGTCCCGCCGTAAGAAACGCTTTGACTACTCGGGGTTATCGCCCCACCAGAGCCTGACCCTGTTGATGTTACCGTATATGCGTTTAGATTAAAGGCTGCCGTTACTCCGCAGCCACTTGTAATATTGCTTATTGTGTAAGTGTTGCCGACTAAAGAACCATGGGTGGTGCAAGTGTCGCTTACTGAGGCCGTATATCCTGATCCTGTGTCTGGTGTTACCGTAAATGTTGCCGTCCCGTTGTATGCAATGGTCTCACTACCATTAGTTATCGAAGCATTATTTACTATCGTCCCATGCGTACCTGATCCTGTTGAGGTTACCGTATAATAGTTTAGAGTAAATGTTGCCGTTACCGTGCAGTTTCTATAAACAGGGCCGGTTGTGTATATATTATTGACAAAAGAAGAACCAACAGAATTACCACCGGTGCTACCGCAAGTGTCGGTTACTGAGGCCGTATAACCTGGGGTCGGTGCTAACGTGAATTGAGTTGTCAAACCGTAGGCAACTGACACAGGGGTTGACGGGCTTATCGTCCCATTCCCACCTGAGACTGCTGGTGTTACCGTAATTAGTGGCTTAAACACTGCGACAACATAACAATCATCCGAATATACAGGTCCTGCCGTGGCGACACTCCCAAACGTCTGCCACTGACCAGTCCCACAATTAGTTCCCGATGGGCCCAGAGAGTAAAAAGAATAGCCACCTGATGGGGTTCCGGTACAGTTAGTATAAGCGCCGCTATTAACAGAAGTAGGAGTGCATGATAAAGTGCCACTGCCACTTGAGGTAGCAGGATATATATTGCGGGGTAATAGTGACAGTACCGGCAAAGAACTACTTGAGTTAGTGCCGTTGCCTAACTGGCCATCATTACTCGCCCCCCAAGCCCATGCGGAACCATCGCTCTTCATTGCTATCGTGTGATATTCTCCAGCGGCGATTGCTGTAACTCCGGTTAAGTACACGCTACCGCTAGCATCAAACACCTGCACAGGCACAACAATGTAATTTCCTGATGAGCCGTTGCCTAATTGTCCATTAGCATTATACCCCCAAGCCCAGACAGTCCCATCGTTCTTCAGCGCTACTGAATGATATTCTCCAGCGGCGATTGCTATAACATTGGTTAAGCTGCTTAATTGTACAGGCGAATGACTGTCCGTTGTTGAGTTGTTGCCTAACTGGCCATAAGCATTATACCCCCATGCATAGACAGCCCCACCACTCGTCAGCGCAAGCGAATGAAAACCTCCAGCGGCAATTGCAGTAACACCAGTGGTTAATCCGCTTACCTGTACCGGCGTATGTCTTTCCGTAGTCGTGCTATCTCCTAACTGGCCATATTTATTTTGCCCCCAAGCCTTGACAGACCCAGCGCTATTCAGCGCCATTGAGTGATATTTTCCAGCGGCGATTGCTGTAACACCAGTTGTTAAGCTGTTTACCTGTACAGGTACATGACTGTCCGTTGTTGAGTTGTTCCCTAATTGTCCATAAGCATTATACCCCCAAGCCTTGACAGACCCAACGCTATTCAGCGCTATCGTGTGTGCCCCCCCCCCAGCTATTGCTGTAACTCCGGTTGGTGATGGCTGTACCGGCACAGAACTGTCCGTTATTGAGCCGTTGCCTAACTGGCCATAATTATTGCGCCCCCAAGTCGAGAGAGTCCCACCGCTCATCAGCGCTATCGTATGATTATCCCCAGCGGCGACGGCTGTAACTCCGGTTAAGTACCCATTACCGTTGGAGCTAACCTCCACCGGCACACTACTGTTCGATGTTGAGTTGTTCCCTAATTGGCCATAACCATTATACCCCCAAGCCCAGACAGTCCCGTCGCTCCTGAGCACTACCGAATGTTGTTCCCCTGAGGCGATGGATTCGGTTAATGCACGCACCAGTACCGGCGTAAGACTGTTTGATGTTGTGCCGTTGCCCAACTGGCCATGATTATTATACCCCCAAGTCCAGACAGACCCATCAGCCTTAATTGCTGCCGTATAGCTTTCCCCTGCTGCGATTGAGGAGAATGCTGTACTTCCGGCGAACACCTGTATCGGCACATTACTGGCCGTTGCCAAGCCATCGCCTAACTGGCCATAACCACCAGACCCCCAAGCCCAGACAGTCCCATCGCTCTTCAGCGCTACCGAATGATACCCTCCAGCGGCGATTGCTATAACACTGGTTAATGTGGTTATCTTCGTTGGCACGTGCCTGTCTGTAGTCGTGCCGTCTCCTAACTGGCCATTATTATTACGCCCCCAAGCCCAGACATTCCCTGAACTATCCAGCGCTAGCGTATGATACGCCCCTGCAGAGATTGCTGTAACTCCGCTTACTCCGGTTGCCTGTACCGGATAACTATAGCTTGTTGTACTACTGTTGCCTAACTGGCCATAATTATTATACCCCCAACTGTAGACATTCCCGCTCTTAAGCGCTACCGAAAACTCATTTCCTGCGGAGATTGCCGTAACTCCGTTTAACTTCGAATTACCGCTACTGCCGGCGTACACCTCAACCGGCGAAGAAGAGTTGTTCACTGATCTGTTGCCTAATTCGCCATAACCACCAGACCCCCAAGCCCAGACATTCCCTGCGCTCGTCAGCGATAGCGTATGTGATAGCCCCCCAGCGATTGCTGTAACTGAGCTTACTCCACTTACCGGTACAGGCAAAGCGCTGTACGATGTCGAGGTCGAGATTCCTAATTGTCCACTACCATTATAACCCCAAGTCCAAACATTCTTTGAGTTATCCAGCGCTACTGTATGATCACCTCCGCTGGCGATTGATGAAATTCCGGTTAAGTACCCAATACCGTTGGCACTAATCACCTGTACAGGTACAGTGCTGTCCAATATCGTGTTGTTTCCTAATTGGCCCCAATTATTACGCCCCCAAGTCCAGACAGACCCATCGCTTTTCAACGCTGCCATGTAATCGTCCGCGTAGACCCCAGCGGCAACGGCTTTAACAGACCCTGTTGAGCCATTTGCAGAGGCATTAGAGTAAGTCAACATCAACGCGATTACTACTGCGAGTATTTTAACCAGTACCAATAATTTTCTGCTGTTAAACATTTCATTCCCCTCCAGATAAGCTTTTTTTATAACCATAATAACATGGCATGCGCCTTGTACCCCACCAAAGCGCCCTAATTCAATCCCACAATGCGAACATTCTACATAAATTAAAAAAAAATGTCAAGAAAAAAGCAAAAAAATCGCCTATTTCCAGCCTACTCCTAATGCGTACCATGTACCATTATAATAAGTATACATAGTTCCGTCTGTCCAGGCTACAATGGCAGTACCATTCGTACACCATTGGACATAGTATGTGGCTGAACCGGATGCTCCCGTAACTATGCCTCCAGATTTTGTACCAAAAAATGAAGTATACTGATTATAGATTTGGGTTATCATCACTGTTGCCTTATCTAAGTCGCTTGTTGTTTTCCAGCTTACCCCTAACGCGTACCATGTGCTATTATAATAAGTATACATATATCCGTCTGTCCAGGCTACAAGAGCAGCGCCATTGGTAAACCACTGGACATAGTATGTGACTGTACCGGCTGTGCCCGTAACTATGCCTCCAGATTTAGTGCCAAAAAATGAAGCATACTGATTATAGATTTGGGTTATCATCGCCGTTGCCTTATCTAAGTCGCTTGTTTTCCATGTTGTCCCTAAAGCGTACCAAGTACCGTTATAATAAGTATACATATATCCATCTGTCCAGGCTACAAGGGCAGCGCCGTTGGTAAACCATTGGACATAGTACGTGGCTGAACTGGATGCAGCCGTAACTATGCCTCCGGATTTTGTACCAAAGAATGAAGCATATTGACTATAAATTGTATTAATTGCCGCAGAGGCTGCGTCATAGTCCGATGACCCCGATGATGTAAATGCCGCCGACACGGATTTATTCGAGACTATCGCAACTGTACATTGCGAACCGTTTGTCGAATCACACCCTGTCCAACTCGTAAAAGTAGAGCCGGAATCGGCCGCTGCTGTCAGCACAACAGATGTACCGGAGGTATATGATGCCGAGCAGGCCGCGCCGCAGCTTATCCCTGAGAGGCTGCTTGTAATTGTGCCCGTACCCGTGCCGGATTTCGTTACGTTCAGGGAATAAGTGTTATTAAATAACACCTGTACGGGTGTGTTACTGTTCGTATTGGTGCCGTTACCCAATTGGCCATAACCATTATAACCCCAAGCCCAGACAGTCCCATCGCTCTTCAACGCTACGCTATGCTCAAACCCAGCGGCAACGGCTGTAACTCCGGTTAATCCGCTTACCTGTACCGGTGTATTACTGTTTGTATTGGTGCCGTTGCCTAACTGGCCATATTGGTTCAGCCCCCAAGCCCAGACAGTCCCATCGCTCCTCAGCGCTACGCTATGTACAGCTCCACCGGCAACGGCTGTAACTCCGGTTAATCCGCTTACCTGAACGGGCGTGTTACTGTTTGTATTGGTACCATCGCCTAACTGGCCATAACCGTTATACCCCCAAGCCCAGACGGTACCATCTCCTGTCAGCGCTATCGTATGCTCAAACCCACCGGCAACGGCTGTAACTCCGGTTAATCCGCTTACCTGTACCGGTGTATTACTGTC
>JADFYL010000020.1:10604-26781 GCA_015233045.1 Nitrospirota bacterium
CGGCAACGGCTGTAACTCCGGTTAATCCGCTTACCTGTACCGGTGTATTACTGTCCGTATTCGTGCCGTTGCCTAATTGGCCATATTCATTCAGACCCCAAGTCCAGACAGTCCCGTCAGTCTTCAGCGCTATTGAGTGCTCCACCCCGCCGGCGATGGCTGTAACTCCGGCTAATCCGCTTACCTGCACCGGTGTATTACTGTCCGTATTCGTGCCGTTGCCTAACTGGCCAGAATCGTTCAGCCCCCAGTCCCGGACAGTCCCATCAGTCTTCAGCGCTATCGTGTGACTCCCACCACCGGCGATGGCTGTAACTCCAGTTAATCCGCTTACCTGAACGGGCGTATTACTGTCCGTATTCGTACCGTTGCCTAATTGGCCATATTCATTCAGACCCCAAGTCCAGACAGTCCCGTCGCTCTTCAGCGCTAATGTATGCAAATTCTCACTGCTGACGGCTGTAACCCCGGTTATACCGTTTAGCAGTCCAGGCGAATTGCTGTCAGTATTTGTGCCGTTTCCTAACTGGCCAACGCTATTCCCTCCCCAGTCCCAGACAGTCCCGCCGCTCTTCAGCGCTAACGTGTGAAACCCGCCGACGGCGATGGCTGTAATTGTGGCTGTTGCGGCGTTGGCGTAAGACGATGTCAACGCAATTACTACTGTGAGTATTTTGAGCAGCGCCAATAACCTTTTGGCATTAAACAATTCCACTCCCTCCTGCGTTGTTAAACACTGCCATTGCGCACACGCCAAACACGCTAATCCACCGCTTTATTTCCAGTTTGTCCATTATATACAAATCTAAAAAAAATGATTTCTCCATAATTATAATTAATAATATGCTATCACGTTCTGTGTCGCTCCACCTGGAAAGCGCATCGCAAAATCAGTAAAGTACGGATAAGTGGCCGCAGTGTCATAATAGGAATGAAGGCCAATCTCCGTAGGTACATTTATATCGAAATTTGCCGTCGTAAGAGCAGCGGAAGTATCTATTATATATGGCGGTGAAGCCGTGAGATTATAGTTATAAGCAGACCATGTTCCCGATGACCCCGCATACTTGTTCGTCCACAGAGTACCCACAAAGTAATAAGTCCAGTTTACTGTGCCGCCAGGGTAGGGGATGACCGCATAAGGCAATACAGGCATCGTAGATGACGCGGTGTACACGTAAATATGATTCTCTCTGTTAGAACCATTGAATTGTTCGAGAACAGTCACAAGGATTGTTGACCAAGGGTTAAGCGTAGTCCCGCCAGTGATGTTTGACACAATGCCGTCAGCAACCGTTAATTTCTTATAGGCCAGCAAGGTATAAGCGCCTTGAATTTCCTTCCATAGCACAAGATAAACATAATCCTTGGCCGTAGCGTCATTATTCAGTGCTAACCAATTTGAATCACTATTCACCGCCGTAATCCAAGCTGGACAATTAACGCCAACAGTGCAGTCCCTTCTGTAAAAAGATACGCCATAGGTGGTGTCGAAAGAGCCGTCGCCTGCCGTATGTTTGTCTTCTCCAAGCCTGAAGGACAATCCAGCCATATAATCTTGCGCTGAGCTGTCAACATCAACCTTACACTGTAATTCATAGCTTAGGAGTTTTCCGGATATATACCACTGGCTGAGAAGACTTGGCATTGTTGAACCAGACCCGTTCCAATTCATACCGGCTGCGCTTTGGGTACCTCCTGATGCGCCCAACTGAAGCACGTTTGACAGACCACCAACAGAAGAAACTATGTTGCCATTTGGGGCAGTCCAATTATTTGCGTTTACAGTGGTTGGAGCGGATGTGGTGTTAAAATTATCAGTGATTGACTTGTTCAGTCTGAATGTTATAAGTCTCTGGGCAGGGAAAACAGAGGTCTTATTAACCGAGCCGGTTGATTTTAGGGATAAGTAGGCGTTTTGGCTATTGTCAACAGATAATGAGAAGGAATTGCTTCCTAATGGAAAAGTTTGCCCATTAAGCGTGGCAATAGTACTTGTGAGAGTTGCGGAATTACCAGTGTTAATCGCGGAAGCGAGCAGGGGAACGGCATAATTACCACCTGCCTCAGCTACATAGAGCGCCTTCAAGTGGTAAGCCCCATAGGAAGCGTTATAGGTCGAGCCTACAACAATATATGCCATTGCAGCTCCAATTGCCGAGACAGCAAGCAATACGCCAATCAACCAGAGGAATGACATCCCTCGCTGATTCTTGAAATATTTACTCATCGGCCAAACCGTTATTGTGTAAGTCTTCATTGGCTTCTCCCATCCTATAAATCACGCGGTACGACCCTGTTTGTGAACGATTTAGTATTCCCGTTAGTGTCCGTTAAAGATATCGTATATTGAATGATTTTACTAGACGATAACCATGTTGATGATGGAGTAGCCATATTGTATGTATCAAGATACGAAAGGCTAAATCCACTGACAAGGTCAACCAAAACATCACCGTCAACCGTAATAGTCTTTCCCGATATCGCTAATGTATGTGAACTTGGGGTTGCGCTTTGCTTGTATGAATTATAGGATATAGAAGTGGGTGACGCAGATGTAGCAGTCACGGATGAAATAATTATCAGCTCCCTCTCTATCCTGTTCATCGCCAACAGCGCCTTTTGCTGTGTTTCCGAGTTGGTTTTTATATAAACATACCCTTCAGTTACCTGAACGATGCCATATCCCGCAAGTACAGCTACAATACCCATAACAAGCATTGTCACTATAATCTCAACCAGTGTGAAGGCCTTTTCGTTGGCTATATGTGATTTATATCTCATAATCGCTCACTGATACCGTGAAAATAACGTGGTAAAGTTATTTCCATCAGTATCCGCAATTGTCACCTTGAGAGTAGCCCCAACAGTCACGCTGGAAATGGTTTGACTACTGTCCAGCGTCTCCACATTGCTGACGTATTTAATGAAATGATTCTCTTTTACAATACAGGCACCATAGGCGGTAGTTGTAACCGCCGGTGAACCTTCCGCTCCTATGTTCGTACTGAACGAAGACCAGTCGCCGCTATATTTATAGTTTTTCCTATAATCAGCCGTTATATTTTCCATAATGGTGGTCAGTTTAAGGACATTGCTTGTTTGACTGTTGATGTTCGCGGCATTTGTATATTGTGAGCTGACTACCGTAAACATAAGCGTACCTACGAGTGCCACAACCACTATCGTTATAATAACTTCTATAAGTGTAAATCCCCTTTGTCCTGCTAAACCAAGTAGCCTCATGAGATGAACCCCGTATTTTTTGTTACCGTAGCGGATGGTGAAAATGCGCTATTGGTTAAACCGATGGTTATACTTGCAGTTCCGGGGCTACCCCAATTGTCAAAAACGATTGGGTTTACTGTAGTGGTTGCCGTTATCCCCGAGGTTAAAGTATGCGTGGCGGTGCTGTCTCCTGGTAGTAAAACTGGCGATGATTGAACCCCGCCTGTTGTTTTTATCAGTGCATATGACACGGCGTTTGATGTGGCACTGAATTTTATGCCCCATGTGGTGCCGTCTAATTCATTCATAGCCTTCAATTGAGCAAATCTGAGATTTGTCTTCAATGTCTCCAATTCTGATGATACCGCATATACATCGGGCGATGAGTATTTAGCTGCTACCACTACCGCAACTATCCCCATCAGTATCAAAACCGCAATGATTTCTATGAGTGTAAAGCCTCTTTCATCGGTACGTATTAACATGCCCTAAATAAACTCCTCTTTCACAATGTGATTGCACATAATCTTTGCTAATATAAAAAAAAGCTTATTGTGAAGCTGGATCTCTGCCTATCCAGAAACCCAGCCCCCCTATTTCTCTCATACTGTAACATCACTCTGTGTAAGCATATAAACATTCGCAACTGTCCGCTTACATGGCTTAACATCAACAAATCAGTGACATATTAAAAATTCGCACTGTAACTAGTATGCCCTTTTCTTTGATCCAATGCGCCAGCGTTACAAATGGCAGAAGTACCAAGACCCCATGAAGCAGGATAGCCTCCTGCCGCGCCCGGCGTTGCTCCTCCTGCAACTAATAGATTAACTGCCACATTAAGTTGAGGTGGAGTATCACTGCTACCGATTTGGTCTGTTAATGTAGTTCCCTTATAACTAAGCTGAAAATCCCCTACATTTACATTTGCAACTATCGTGTTTGTGCCATCACTAAAGCTACCATCTTTTGAACTAGCTCCAACTGGCGTCCCATATTTTGCTATAAATTTTGTGTACGCAAGAGCCACACTCGTTGCACCACCCGTAAGAGCTGCATCACATGCCGCATTTCTCGCATCTTGTTCTACAGAAAAATATTTTGGGATCGCTACCGCTGCCAATACACCAAGAACCACCAGCACCGCAATGATTTCGATAAGGGTAAACCCCTCCTCCCCACGTAACAACTGCAATGACTTTTTCATAACTTCCTCCACACCACAAAATATACCGCACAAAGTACAGTATTTAAAAAGCCCCATTTTAAAGTACGCCACTCCAGCTTGTCCAGAATCTGCCTCTACACATTCTCAAGCCAAGTAAGATTCCGGACAAGCCGGAATGACGGACTAAGAATATTCATAATTAATGTCTGACTAATACTTCTCCTCTCACCACGATTTCTCCTCTCACCCCACGACAAAAAATCGTATCCACTCTGCTTGCCTCGCCGTCATTCCGGCTTGTCCGGAATCTGCCCCTACACATTCTCAAGCCAAATAAGATTCCAGACAAGCCGGAATGACGGACTAAGAATATCTATAACTAATGTCTGGCAATTTTCGTTAAATCCCACATGGGTAAGAATATCGCCAGTGCAAAAAATAGTACAACAACCGCAAGACATACAATTAGTATAGGACCAATTATTTCAGTGAGCCTGCTAACCGTATAGCGCACCTCATCGTCATAATGAGAAGAAATCTCATTGAGCATCTCATCGAGATTTCCAGTTTCTTCCCCCACAGATATCATTGAGACCACCATGGGCGTGAAGTATTTAGCATTACTTAAGGGACTGGCTATTCCCTTTCCCTCTTCGATCTGAGATATCAGGTTTACAAAGATTCGGCTTATGGCAGAATTGCCAAATGTTTCCGATAGAATTGTGAGCGATTCCATAAGCGGTACGCCGCCTGTTTGCAAAATAGAAAAGATACTTGCGAAACGCGACATGGAAGCCTTCACAAAAAGAGGGCCAAAAATAGGAACGCCTAGTAAAAAAGAATCTCTGACGAATCTACCGTTTTCTGTTTTAAAGTAGCTATAGAGGAAAAACACTGTGCCTACAATTATTAAGATTATAATCATCCAATAGTTTGACAATATTTTATGTAACAACATTGCAATCCGGGTAGGAAGAGGAAGCGTAAGATCGTGTTTTTCAAAAATATCAACAAACTTAGGGATAACGACTGTAAGCAGAAAAAAGAATGCCCCCAAAAGGGCAACAACAACCATGGCCGGATATGTCATAGCTGATTTGATCTCAGACTTTACCTTGCCTTCGTGACTGATTATATAGATCAATCTATCCATAACTTCGGGCAAGTTGCCACTTGTTTCGCCTGCTTTAATCATAGCGCAATGCAGTGGAAGGAATATGGAATGATATTTTGCCATTGCGCCGGACAAAGTCAAGCCTTCGCTTATATCCGATATCATCTTGTCTGCGACATCTTTAAGGACTACGCTGTCGGTCTGGGTCTTCATGATTTCCAAGAGCCGCATAAGAGGGATACCCGCCTTGTACATCGTCCTAAACTGCTTATAGAACATGATAAGCTCTGGCGGACTTACGCGCCCGACGCCTCTGTTAAATCCCTTGAACGAAAGCGCGGAGAATCCTTTAACGGCGAATCCTTTTGGCAGATAAACCTTTAAGGGTATCAAACCGTCGGAAAACAGCATTTCCTCGGCATTGTCCAAAGCGGCGGCCTCAACGGTACCGGCAATGGTGCCGCCTGAACTGTCTATGGCCTCATAATTATAAATTGGCATAATTTAGCTAAATATCGTAGTTTCAGCTTCCGCAAAAGTTGTTAATCCCTGGGCAACCTTTCTCGCCGCATCCATTTTAAGCGTCTTGAGCCGACCAGCTTCAATTTGCTGTGTAACAATATATCTAGAGATGCTCTTATTAACTATCATATCCTGAACATTCTCATCAACGATTAACACCTCAAAGATACCAGTTCTGCCTTTATAACCCGTGTTAAAGCATTGGTAACAGCCCTTGCTGCGAAAATATTCCACGTCTTTCTCCATTCCCAAGCCCCATTCCGCCAAAAGTCTCGGCGAAGGGGTGTAT
This sequence comes from Nitrospirota bacterium, assembly GCA_015233045.1. Taxonomy (GTDB): domain Bacteria; phylum Nitrospirota; class Thermodesulfovibrionia; order Thermodesulfovibrionales; family Magnetobacteriaceae; genus Magnetominusculus. The sequence goes on from JADFYL010000020.1 coordinate 16,926, forward strand.
CGTTCCTTGCAAAATGGACATAGTGTCCTTATCAGACGTTGCGCGAAAGACACAAGGAGAACCGATGACACAAGAAAAGGTTCGATTTGCATATCCAGGAGTCTGTTGATGCTCCCCGCTGCATCATTAGTATGAATAGTGCTCAGCAGTCTGTGACCGGTCTGTGCCGCCCGAATAGCGACTGCCGCAGTTTCGGAGTCTCGAATTTCACCAAGCATTATAACGTCTGGATCCTGGCGAAGGATTGAGCGCAATCCTGTGGCAAATGTCATCCCCGCACGTGTGTTTAACTGCACCTGCCTGATGCTGTTCACCCGATACTCCACCGGGTCTTCAAGTGTAATAACGTGGATATCCGGTTTATTCACCTCATTGAGAATCGCGTAGAGGCTTGTGGTTTTACCACTTCCAGTTGGGCCGGTACTGAGAATCATGCCATAAGGCTTATTAATTACAGACCGGAGCTTTCCTATATCTTCTTCAGACATCCCAAGGCGCTCCAACGTGCGTATCCCCGTGGAGGTATCCAAAAGCCTCAGAACTATGTTTTCACCATGTAATGTAGGAATAGACGATACCCTGACGTTGACCTCCTTATTTTCATGCCTTATCGTAAACCTGCCGTCTTGCGGCACCCTTGACACCGTGATGTCCATACGAGAGATCAACTTTATCCTTGTGATAATGGGCAAAAACATCTGTCTGGGCGGCGGCGGCATATCTACGAGTTTACCATCAACACGAAAGCGGACTTGTATATTTTTTTTCTGAGGGCTTATATGCACATCGCTCGCTCGTTCTTTAATAGCGGTAGACAGGATGGAATTTACAATTCGAATTACAGGAAGATCCTCTGTTCGCACATCGGTTCTCTGAATATTAACATCCGAACTGTCAGCGTCAAGACTCATATCGAATGCGTCGCTATCATCAAAGCTATCCATCACCACTGCCAGCCCTGACTGCGCTGGATACAAATTGCTTATAATGTTATTGAACTCACTCTCGGTACACGCAACCGGCTCAATCTCATGATTTGCTACCGATTCAACGGCGTCCATCGCGTCAATGTCCAAAGGATCAAGCATTGCGACTGTTAAGAGACGGCCCTTCTTTGCCAAAGGCACAACCTTGTATTTGTCGGCAATTTCAAACGGTATTACCGACTCTAAAGTCATATTAATAGGATACCTCTCTGGATGGTATTGATTCAATTTTAGTTGACTGCAGATGAGATTTATTATCTGTTCCTCAGCCAAAATACCGCTTCTAACGAGAAACTGGCCTAGCCTCAGCCCGGCCTTCTTGTGCTCTTTCAGAGCCGAATCCATCTGCTCCTCACTCAGGAGCTTACTCTCTACAAGCATTTCTCCCAATCTTTTCTTCATGCGCCTTCCCCAGTCTTGTGAAAAAATATAGTATTTTTATCCCATTTCTCTATCAACTTACCATTTGTCGCCACAGAGGCAGGGATTGTTTTCAAGGATGTCTGTGCTGTTCTAGCATCTGTGAAACTGTTTTTTAATAAAAGCATGAAGACCAAACCCTCTTTTTTGTTCCAGATAGGAAATACACTGACAGCCGGTTGATTTTTAGGATAACTGTTGTACAGCTCATAAGCACGCTCTATACTTTTCGTGGAAGCAACCTGCACAAATATCCTTCCCTGACGCGACGGCAGCTTATTTTCCTGTCTAAATGCAGGCAAATAAACTTTTTTCCCTGCACCAATCACATTCACATCTTTTACGTCTGGATTAACTTTTAAAAAGGCGTCTATCAGGGAACCACTATAGTTACCATAGATACTATGCAGCAAATTAATAACTGTATCTCCCGCCGGAACAGTAATGACACCCAGAACCTCGGGCATATTTTCGTCTGATACCACAGGGAGAGGCTTCGCTGGCATTTGTGCTTCTGGCCTTTCAATATCGCGCACAGGGACTACTTGTGTCTCTGGCTTTTGAATATCGGCTGTAGGGACAACCGGTTCAATTTTCTTCTCAGCCGCCGCCGCTAACATTGAACTGTCCTGCTTTTTTGTTACGTCCGGCTCTGCCTTTAAATTACTACCGTTGATGGAGTTGGCCTGATTAGACACAACCAAAGGTACAATCTCACTGGCAAATCCGCCACTTCCCACATATTTTCTTAAACTAAGCAAATCGTAAGCAGCAATCGCCACTGCAAAAACAATAAGCAAGCTAGTCAATACTATCGTCTTTTTCCGCCTGTCAGCCGAGGAGTCGCCCGGCAAATTCACCTCCGAGCAGAACCGCACCATAGCCCAGCTGGCTTTTTTCTTGCTTTTTACAATAAGCCCCACCATAACGTGATGGCATAGCATATTTATCGTCCTGGGATATCCTTTCGTCTCCCTATATACAGCGTACAGGGCCGGTAAGGTAAAAAGTGATTTTTTTCTATTTTGTTCATTGCTGGCGTTTTCTATTCGATACTTAATCATTTGGCAGGATTCAATAAAACTTAACGGCTTCAATTGATAGCACAGGTTGACACGGTTCAGTAAATTTTTCTGCGCTTGCAATATGTCATTAAACTCATTCTGGGCAAAAATAACGATCTGCAGGAGTTTATACTTGCCCGTTTCATAGTTTAGAAGCTCTCTCAATATTTCAAGGCAAAATGTCGGGATCTTTTGTCCCTCATCAATAACCAGAACAACTATCTTGCCCTCATCAACTCCCTTGGCGTACAGATATCTTTTAATCTCTTCCTTATATTTCAGCTCGCTTTTCGCCTCACCGGTATATAAACCGAGAGCCTTTTCGATAGCAACCAGAAACTCTTCCGCATTTTTGAAGGAAGGGTCCATAATAAGGTGAATTTCTGTAGTGGGCTTGTCTTGTTCACCATCAAAACGCATGATTAGTTGTCTGCAAAGTGTGGTTTTGCCTGTGCCCACATCGCCGAGAATGACATTTAGCCCTCGTTTAAATCTAATCGCCATCTCCAACTTTTGCAGACAATCTATGTGCATCTGGGAAGGATAGAAAAACTCCAGGTCCGGCGAGTTGGAAAACGGCTCCTTCTTGAGATTTAATAGTTTAAAGTAATCCATTAAATTAATAGTCCTTTGCCGACATAGTGCCTTTTTTCAGAGGCTCCAACTTGGATTCCTTGTCGGAAACATAGTTGTTTACAGCCACATCTACTGGCCGACTGGGGAGTATGTGAGGTGTAATGAAGATAAGCACTTCTTCAAAGCTATTATCAATGTTATCGTTCTTAAAGAGATAGCCCAATATCGGAATATCCTTCAAGACAGGAATTCCTGTGTTGGACTTTTGACGCTTGTCCTTTGTTAACCCTGAGATAACAATTGTTTCGCCGTCCTGAACAATAAGGCTCGTTGAGGTCTCTTTCTTTACAATGTAAGGATTTCCCTGCACAGACCTCGTGTCGTCAACCTCGTCCTTCTTTACAAGAATAACCATCTTCAACGTTTCATTGTCAATCACATGTGGCGTGATTTCAAGGCGCAACACGGCATCTATAAAGCTAACATTCTGCGTCACTGTCCCACCCGATGAGGAAGTAGACACGTAAGGCACTTTATCGCCGTTTTCAGTGTATGCCTTTAAGTTATCCAGCGTAGTGATTGAGGGACTGGAAATTATTCTTAATTTCGAGTCCTGCTGCAGGGCTTGCAACTGGAGTTCAAGGAGGTCTCCCCCTAAAACGCCATAAACTAATCCCAACGATCCAAGCCCACCTGCCGCTTGGCTAGCCGCGCTGGAAACCGGAAAATTGATACCCATTCCCTGACCACCTAAACCAGGAGTGGAGTACATTGGCGAGTATGTGCCAATGTTCGTTGAAGGAGTGGTAGAACCAGAAGTACCCGTTCCCGTTGAACCGCCGGGAGTTATATATAAGGAGTTCCCCCTTGCTATGTGCTTGCTGAACATACCACCCCACTGGACACCCAGATTCCTCGCAACCTGCTTTGTTGTCTCTACAATATTCGCCTTTATCAAGATTTGGGAAGTTGGTTTATCTATAACCTCAACTGTCTTCATTATCTTTAATATATCATCGTGTATAGCGTCGATGATAAGCGAATTTGTATGTTCATCGATTTTTATGGCCCCGCGGGATTTTAGCATTTTATCCTTCGTCAGCAACTCGATTAGATTTTCTCTCACGTCTTTAGCGGCAGCATAGTTTAACTTCACCACATACGACTCCAGCGGTTCAACCCACTTGATTTCCTGAGCGGCTGTTTTACTTTTCGCTTCCTGCTCTACATCCTCTTGTCGCATGATCCGAATGATATTGTCATCCCAAATATAATCCAGCCCATACGATTTGAGAATTGTCTTAAACACTTTGTCCCATCTCGTATTTGAAAAATCTACGGTAATCAAACCAACAACATTTTCTTTGACAATTAAGTTAATCCCTTCCGATGTCGCCATAGCCCTCAGCACGGCCCTGAGTTCGGCCTTCCGAACCTTCAGATTCACCGGGGTCTTTGGGAGCTCTTTCTCTGGCAAGCCGACTTTTGCAACCGAGCCTGCGGCCGTCGTGGTGTTATCTTTCACAACAGCGGTAGTTTCTTTTCCGTAAGACGGTTTCTTCGACGGTGAGTACCCTTGTGAAGTTTCCGCAAGCTTTGACCATTTGTCCATATCGGCGTCCGGCTTTAACTCCGTCTGACATCCACAAATGGCAAATACAATTAAAAGAATTATAGCTTTCGACACATGGTGCAGTTTGAGTTTATCGTTATCCATTTTGATTCACTCCCCTTTATCGGTAAATAAAATTTCCGTCTCTGTCTTTGAAGCCTTATGCTCTATGACAACGCTCTTAGCTGTAATTCGTTTCAAAACATATCCTATATTTTCAAGCTGGTCGCCCACCTTGTATTCGTTGTCGTTAATAACGGCTACCTTATGTTTATTTGCCTCAATATATGCAGAGTAAACGAAAGCATCGTGATTTTTTGCCTCCATCTCTTTTTTGGGCACTCCCTTCGGAGTCAAAGCACTTTGAATTGAAGGATCGACACTAAACGGATTAGATTCCCATTTGGTTTCTATCTTATGCACTATATATTTATCATCCTGCTGATGCCCTGTGCCAAGCTGATTAGTTGCCTGCAATCTCATTTCGACATCCTTTACCGCTTCTTTCACAGCTTGCTTCAAATCTCCTACATTAGCCATCTTCAATCGTAAATTTGTTGAAACCACTACCATATAGAGTCCATAAAGAAGCGCTATTACCGCCAAGCCCACGAGAATGGTCTTACGCTTTTCCATAATCTATTTCCCCACCAGCACTTCGATTTTAATATCGAACGAAAGTTCCTTTGAGTAGTTCTCATTATTTATGGCTATACTGTTAACATTGCCCACATAAGACAGCTTCGCGGTATCTAACAGGAAAGTGCGCAGACTGTTGAACTCACCCGCCATTTTAACAACAATGACATAAACCTGCGAGTCCTTTTTTATTGAGTTTATATCTGGATTGATTGATATAACTCTTAAACCGGAGGCACTGACTAATTCCTTGAGTATCTTAATGACATCTTCCATTTTATCTCTTGATACTGGCTTTTTCTCGGACATCGGCAACATCATCGGCTGTTTTTCTATTACGCTTACATGCTGGTAGGTCGGCAACATAGCATCTCGCGCTTCTATTTTGCTCTGTACATCGTTAATCATGCCGTCCAATTGAAGCATTTTGTTACTGTTAGGCAAAATACCTACCAGCAAAATAAGCGAAAAACCGAGAATATACAAAAGAACGTGTGCCGCTAACTGCTTGTTAAAGACGTAATAGTATTTTTTTATCATTTCAGATGCTTTGCCAACCCCACTTCTATCAAGAATTTTTGAAAAGGCACCTTTTCCATAGACTCAGCAGACGTCTTTTTAACGCTAACAGTAGAAAACATAGGGGAGTTAGATATTCTAGCCATAAAATTAGCCAAAACTGAATCATACGCTTCACTACTCCCTGTGATCATGCCATCAACCATGAGACTACCTTCGCCCAGCTTGCTTCCTGTAGCATTGTCCGCCGATGAACCAATATTTATCTTACAGCTCGTCAGATACGCTCCTTTAGGAACCAGACTTGAAATCTCATTGATAACAGCAACGCCCATGTATCGTTTTATATAATCCGAATATTTTTGCTTATCCCTTTTCACATCATCTATCATTCCAATTATTGACTGTTTGTCAAAGTTGTGATCTGCTTGCTGCAATTGCTGGGTTATCCCTCCCAGAATGCCCTGTTTCTTCTTAATATCATGTTGTTGTTTCCCGTAGAAAACAACAGAACATAGCATAATGGCTATGAAAAATGTAAAAACGACTTTTTCCACAAAGTTCTGCTTTGCCTCTATGTTTTTATCTTTCTTTACCTGCAATATGTTCGGCGTGTAGTCAATATTTGACAATGCAACCGCCACAACGGGGAGCAAATAATCGCGCTCCTTAAAGCCCTTATTCCCAATAATATTTGCAAGTGGGTCAAATATTTCGCATTTAATGCCAATTTGTTTGGTTAGCTCCTCAGTTAAATACTTTTCTATGTGGAGCACGCTTGAAAAATATATCAAATCTATTCTTTTATTCTCCAATAAAGCGGTAAAGTGCTCAAATGTTCTTTCTATCTGCATCGCAAGACGCCCTACCGCCGGACCTACAACTTCTTTTAGTTCTTCCTGCTCTATCGCTATCCCCGCCTTACTTTTCGAAAAATCTCCGATATCTGAATCTATGTTGGATAAAATATTACGCATGACCTCATCAGTAACGGTATGTTCATCTTCGGCCATGCCGCTTCCAAGATGTTCTGCTAAAAGCTCCACTATACTTGAAACACCAGTCTTTATATCCCTGGTTAACACCAGTCTGGAATCTCTGAATATGTCTATTCTTGAGTAGCCGTTGCCGACAAAGATATTAGCGACAATACTTTGTCCCTCGGTTGCATACCACTGAGTCTTAAAAAAGTTTTGAATCGCAAAAGGAGCTATCGTTATACCGTAAAGCGGATAACCAGTTCTTCTGAACGTAGAGCTAATGGCGTCCACTTCCTTTCTCCTTGCGGTATAGAACATGACAGACAGTTTTGCTTTCCCTTGTTCAACAACTTCGCCGCTTATCTCATAGTCAAAAATAAACTCTTTCTCATTGAATGCAACTTCTCTCTTTGCCATTGTATAAACTACCTGCTCAATTTGGTTATCCGGAACTTTCGGTATTCTTATAAAGTACACATCTACATTGGCTGCCGACATAAGAAACCATATCTTTTTATTTTTTATAGAACCACAGAATGAATCAAGCTCTGCTTTTAAGAAGTTAACAAATTCGCTTGTCCCTATGTCGATGCCATACCGAATAGGAACTACTTTGGAGTCAAGCATAGCTAAGGAATCTGTAAGCCTTACTAATCGCAGGGAGTTATGACCAAAATCAACGCCAACAACCGTGGACTTAAATAAATGCCCTATCTTGAGATATGAAGCAACGTCAGATAGCACGGGGTGTACACCTTTTTTATAGTCATACTGGACCCCCTTGCGCTTACCCCTTATAAGCTCAAGCAACTTCTCCGTAGAATCAACATCGTTTTTCATACATTCCCTATAGCCCTAGTAACCATTTAAGCAATATCAACTCCATACTACCGTTATATTATAGCCTCTTAGGCTACCCTATATACTCTGCTACCTAGCTGCAATGAAAGTGTACACTACAATCCATTATTTGTCAAGTATTATTTTTGAGAGTCAACCATCATTGACAAATATTTTCTTTTATGTCCTGCCAAAATGATAACATCTAAGCTCAAGCGAAACCTTCCCGTCGAATCAATATCCTTTTTCATACTCTCACATATCCTTTCATATCTATATTTACACTGCACTCATTCGTTGTCTGCTTTTCTACACTAAAACTTTAGATTAGCCAACCATTATTTAAATGGTAGACAGCTATCATCTCTCTCTCGTTGCTGCCATTTTTTATTGCTGAAAGAGAATCTGTTCAAGTTGACAGTATCTGTCTATTTTTTCACCAACCACCGTATTAATAATATCTGTCTTTGGCTCTGTATCCATACCCAACCCTACCATATTCACCCCCACATTAAAAATTATGCTGATGTTCAGCCTCTGAGATATATAATACATGACAAGGTGTTACATATCTGTTACAGATTGTAGCATTTGTAAAAAAAATTATCAATTATTATTTGTTGACATGTGAATGCTACTTCTCATATGGATTGTTTACCACTTGAAAAGAACAATGGCTGCACAGGAGACGCTGGCGCCTGTAACTTACTTATAACACTCTATTATTTGATATCGTGATGATGGGATATCTTACAATACAACAGGGATTTCTCCAGTCTCCCGTGCCTTTTGGACTATTTCTTCGATGATGTCCTGATTGGCTGTCAATGGCCATCCCAATATGTACCATTTCTGGTCATTGAGAAATGTACCAGTCTGGGACCCTCCAAAGCGGTATTTTTCAGGATAGGAGTGATAGCGTATAATCTCTTTATAGGGTTTAAGAGGTTGTCATGTCCTGATTCGTGGGCGAAACATACAATAACAACATTTCGTTGGAAGATGATACAGGTAGCAGGGCGTATAGTGAGACATGCGGGGAAAGTAATCTTAAAACTGGCAGTGGATATAAAGAGGCTGGCAGTATTTGAAGAGATAAGGGGGAAGATATTTGAACTCAGCCTCTTATGGGATGGCTAAAAAAGAAAGTAAAAAAACAAATCATGGTAATTAATAGGGAATGGTATGTTTAAAAAAGGAGATATTATGTAATATTAAACACTTAAGAGACCTATTTAGTTATTTAGAATGTATAATAAAGGATTGATAGTATAATAAATTACAAAAATACTCTCAAAAACCCTTTATACCGATAGGTGCAAATTCCTATATCGGAGCTTGGGTTACTGGTCGGACTTTGATATTTTTGACAATTTATGCTAACATACGTCACGGGGTGTGGTGTCTGCGAAGATGGGATGAGCACTCGCCGCGCAGACCCGCATATTAGTTGTGGGCTGTGCAGATAAATCAGAGGAGGAACGACATGGAAATACAGTGGCACGAAGGCTTGGCAACAGGGGTAGATACAATAGACAAGCAGCATAAGGAGATATTCGAGCGCATCGCTACGCTTATCAGTGTTGACCTTGAAACTCTGGAATCAGAACAAAAGGACGCCGCTCTGCATAAGCTCCTTAGATTTCTGGGGGGTTATGTCATTGACCATTTCAAGGCGGAAGAGGAGTTTATGACCCGGTCACACTATCCTGAATACGACCAGCATAAAAAAGAGCATATGGAATTCCTTAAAAGCTACTCATCACTTGTACGCATGTTCGAAAAAGAGGGCGCAACTGATCTAATCGTAACGGCAACTCAAAATCAGGCCGTGGACTGGCTTATCAAACACATCAAAGGTACTGACCAGAAAGTGACCGCCTTTCTAAAAGAAAGCGGCTACTTCGCTAAGGCCAAAGACAAGGTTAACTAAGAAAGTCAGACCTATTGGTAGTATAACATCTTTACGGCGGCCTTTGCGAATTCCACAAAGCGCTCAGGCATAACCCCAATCAGCAGGACAAACGTGGCACATACGGCGAGTGCCGCGCCGAGGGCGTGTGAGGATGTCAGCTCCATCTTCGGCCTCTGCGGTTCCTTCATATACATATACATCACAACTCTCAGATAGAAAAACGCCGATATTACGCTGAATATGACGGCCAAAATGGCAAGCCACAGATAGCCACTCCTTACAGCAGACATAAACACGTAGAACTT
>JADFYL010000021.1 GCA_015233045.1 Nitrospirota bacterium
GAATAAAACTACTCCGCCTTTATCCGACAATATATGGTTGACATGACACTAGGCCATACGACGCAGTCATCAGGGCATGCAGTATAATTATCATGGCAGTAGTTTATAGCTACATGCCGCAGCACTTCCTCTTTCGTTAATCCTTGTTTCGTCATTTTACATAGTCCGTGTCTCTCGCGCGCGCGCGTTTAAAGATTTTTTTATATAAGTTTCTTTCTTTTGTCTCCCGCTGAGGTGGCACATATTTGTGCCACGCGTGGCATATCACTTGTAAACAGTTCACCTTGTATCATTTTTTTGTCAGCTAATTTTAGTGCCACTCGTGATGTCCAAATTTCCACTGATGTAAGTCCATAATAATTATTACCATGGACCTTTATTTTGATAATCATATTATGTTTGAGGAGTTCTTCAAGAGCGCGAGGAACGCTTCTCTTTGACAGGCCGGTACCCTCCTCAATTTGGCTCAATGAGATTCGATCAATTATTTTTTGGTAGCCAATAAGTTTACGGTATAGCCACAGATATGTTTTGGTTGCCTCCAGCCTTATCTTGCATCGTGGCAACTCTTCAAGAATATCATTGTCGAACATTGTAAAATTCCCGTTAGCCTTCATTTTAAACTGAGAAATTAAGGAATCATATCCGTCGACCTTCAAATTGGCGGGTATTCCCTTTGTTTTTTGGCCGTTACCCTTGTTTCTCTCAATCGGCATTTTATAATCTGGTTTATCCATCGCACTCCTTAACGGTACAGTCTATGTACGCTCGTAGCGTACACAAACTGCAAATTATTTGTCAAGACTGTTCTTTATGGTTGACAAAATATTTTTTATCTGATACATTAGATCAGAAATAGGAGGATATTATGAACGGAAACGAATTTTTGAAAAGTAAAAGGATTGAAAAGGGTCTGTCATTACGTGAATTCAGCATAAAATGCGGCGTATCACATTCGTATATACATAATCTCGAGAAAGGAACTAAAGAAGTAACGTTGAAAACCCTTCTCAAAATCCTGGATGCATTGGACGTATCGATATTTAAATTCTTCAGAGAGATAGGTTATGAAACGCCGGCAAAAAAAAGGCGTGTCAAAAAGTCTGCCGATGAGGCTGGATTTGATCGCCCGATCGTGTGTTTAACAGCCACCCGTTATGAACGACCTATGATGGCTTCTGGGGTGGAAAATAAAAGGAAGCCGGGAAAGGGATTCGAACCCTCGACCTGCTGATTACGAATTACAAATTGGACAGTTACGGTGTTTTCCGAATCTTTCCGTTTCTTTCCTTATAGTTCTTGTTTCAAGGGTTTACAGGGTATGCCTTCCCGTAGACACTTCTGAATCTTACCGGCCTTTTCCGTCTATCTACTAGACAAAAACTATACAGCCTTTTTATCGTGGGCGGATTAGTGGCAACCTCACAGAAATAGAAAAGCCTGTTGGTATACCGGCGGACGATACCTCTACAGGCAGTGCACACCGCACTCAACAACAGGCTTAACTTTAAAGCGGGCTAACGGAGCGACAGATACCCTCACTTGCATGAGTTCCCCATCTCGCACGTCCGAAACGACTCCGCCCGACACCCGCTTACTTGACCTTCCCCCTACTGATAGGACGTCCGACGTTACCAGCAATTTAAGCGGCGCAACGTCTCCTGCACCGCAGGGGAAGGATAAGAATATTATAACATGAAAACAGAAATATTATTTTCTGTCTGATAAGAGGTGGTACAAGTGGTAATGTGGTTTTCAGCCTTATTCCATGCGGGTTTATCGTTGACCACCTCTTTTTTGGATGTGGTATCATGTGGTACTGATGTGGTATCGCTGTTCCCTCTTGACAACTTCCGGTATCGAAGGGGTAGAATAAAAGTGCGTGTACATATATTGGGGCCAGCCTCCGGCCTCCGCCAAGTTTATAGGCGAAAGGGGGTGTTGTAGTTTTTAAGGGTAGAGGTAATCGGCGTGTCCGGCCAGATATGCCGAATTATCATAACGCCTGAGTGTCTTCATGTCGTGAGGCATGGAGGTGGTCTCCAATATAGCCACACGCAACACTCAGGCTTTTATATTGCCTGAAAGCGAAAAAACATATGGAGGTAACACAATGAACACTGGAATACCCGCCACAATACCGCCCATCACCTCGTTTTACTACGAGGTTAAAGAGGACATCTATGACTTCAAGAAAGGAAATATGATTATGGTTGACCTCCAAGCACAGGTTAAAGCCGGAGATTATGTTTTAGATTTCGTTTCCTGTTCAATCCGCAAGCTCAACGAAGGCGACGAAGTGAAAACATATATGGGTAAGATTATTTGGAAGTACGTGTCGTATTAAAATCTACGGTAATAAACCCACGCCGACAGAGGGGCTCCGGTATCCTTCGGGGTGTCTGTGCCCTTCGATGGTTGTTTGACCATGCCGGTTACAGTGGGGTAGAATAGTAATACTAAAAGCATAGGAGGTGTTGAAGCATGTACCCAAACAATGTCATTCCCATTGAGAAGCCGGAGATCACCGCTAAGCGCAAGAAGACAGGCGGACGGCCGAAGGGTGTTCGGAATAAACGGCGTAACGAGGTTGCTGAAAGGTTTGCTTTGAACGAGGTTGACCCTATTGAAATGCTTATTTACGCAGCCAAAATATCTAAGACTATGGTACAGGCAGCTATCAGGACTGACAAGGTTGAGCTTGTCTATTTAGAGCCAGCACTTGACCGCTTAATAAGAGTGTCTTCAGAGATGGCGCAATACGCTTACCCGCGCCTTAAGGCCGTTGATATTGAGAATAACCTAAACATTACGGCGCGCATAGAGCGGGTTGAGGAAGTCATACACCGGATTAAACAAGATAAGGGCTTTGATGTTATGGCCCTTGAGGGATAGGCCGGACATGGGATATACAGGTTTCTTATAGAATAGAAAGACTCAAGGGATAGGGATAGCTACCCGACAAGCGGTAACTCCGAGCCGCTTTCCCTTGATTAACAAACGGAGAACACCACTTGCGGAGGGTGGATATGAAAAAGAAAAACGGAAAAGAGAAAAGGATAGGCTTCGACCCTACCATATACGATTACCTTGACAAGGTTTCAATAAATGGTTGGATTACGGCCTTTCTATCGAGAAACGATATTTTTCAGCGTGATTATGACAAGTTGATGTCAATAGAAAATAATTTTGCTGAAATAAACGATAGGCTTTTTAATTTATTAAACCAAGTTATAGAAACTGATTCAGTCTCTTCAGATTCGGAACGTAAAGACATTAACAACCAATATAACAAAGCCTTTACGGAATTGAGAGAAACCAACATTAAAATATACAAAGATTATGGAGTCCGTATTATTCGTGGTATGCCTAAAATAATCAATGGCATAAGACTAATAGACGTCATAAGCCAAAACACCGTGACTGCATATCGTGTGTTCAGGAATAAAGTGTCACAAGATGAAATAAATGATTATTTTTGTAATATGCTTCGGAAATACCCTACTGAAGTACATTTGTGTGGCTACAATTACCATGAACCAAGCATTGGAATAGAAAACTTACGGCCAACAACAATTTTTCATACCCTTTTCCCTGAATACACATATGAATTAACACCAGAACAAATAGAAGCCACAAAGTATGATATAACTATAAATAATACTAAGCCTATAAGAGAATTCCCCCCTGAAAGAGACTCTCTTATACTAAGAATTGATTTGAACCTTTCTAAGAAAGAAATAAAACGACAAGTAGATGAGTATTTAGATATTCACTTTATTGGAAAAGACACGAGGGGTAGACTTAAAGAGTGGAAATACTATCTCATGGTATATGATTTATACAAGGCAGGTCATCGCTATGCCGAAATATGTGAAATATTAATCAGTACACTACCTAAATTATCAAAAGAGGAACTCGACAAGTTTACTCAGGAAAGAAATATTGAATACTACCATAAAAATGCTCTTGCCTTAATAAATGGCGATTACAAGAAATACATATAGCACCATAACATACATGAAGTATCAGCTCATATAATACCATATTATCAACAACTTATCTCATATGTAGGTAATATAGTCGCCCTGACAAAATAAAAGGGGGTGCTTATTTTGTTTTATCACTACCCCTTATCTTTCGTGACATTCAAAATATTTTTCCTTTACCGTAAATCATATAGCATTAAGCTATGAAATACGATAAAGGAGATATGAAATGGAAAAGAGTCAAAGTCAACGGATAGCAATCAACGATATAAATCTTTCAGCCTTTCTCACACTCAAAGGAATCACCCCGGATTTAACCCTAACCAGTGGCCGTGTCATCTTTGAATTTCCCATAACTGATGAGCTTTACAATGAGGTAAAAGCATACAACACGAACGAGCTTGTACCCTGCCTTGATTTTATATCAGCGCTCCGGCGGCTGAGAGGGCAGATGTTAAGCATGAGAGGGCAGAAGTAATGACCAAGACGGCACTGAATATCTCTATGAATAAACCAGACATTCTTGAAGTTATCCAACAGCATGTCGAGCTTAAACAAAAAGGGGTACGCTACTGGGGACTGTGCCTATTCCATTCTGAGAAAACACCGTCGTTCATGGTAGATGGTCAAAGACAGACGTTCGTGTGTTTCGGGTGTGGGGCCAGCGGCGATGTAATAACTTTCATTCAAGAGCTGCACGGGGTTGATTTCAGGAGGGCACTGATGCTCTTGGGTATTTCGGGACAGCCATATAGACCGAACCCTGAACTGCAAAAACAAAAGGAACTTATAAGGGATTACCGGCGGCGGTTGCGGGCATATGAAGATAAATTATGTGAGTATCTACGGACAGGCAACGAGTGCAAACTTCAAATACGGACGATAGACGATGTAGAGGCTATGGCGCAATTCTACCATGAGGAGGCTTACATAGAACATCTGCTTGATTGTCTGCAATTTGGCACTGAAGAGGAGCGTTTTGAAATCTATATGCAGGGAGGGTTATTTGAAAGAGCAACTGTCTAATACAGAGCTTGCCGACAAGCTCACTAAATTAGCAAAGTTAAATAAAGAGTTGAAGATTGCGCCGGTTGAGGATGGCAAAAGCCTTGCTGAACGTGTTGAGGAAGCCGCCCTCGATAACTATAAAGGACTTATTCTTGAGATAGCCGCCCTGGGTGATGAAGTAGAAAAAGAGCTTCTTGGAAAAGCCCTATCAAGCAGGCTTAAAGTGAACTACTCGACCATAAAAAGGGAAATCAAATCACATAACCCGAAAAAAGAGACCTCCGTTGAGGATAATCATATTATCGCGCACCCGTCATACGAAATTCACCAAGATTTTATGAGCCTCGGATTTAGGGAAACCGTTGTTAGCGATGGTGTGCCGGTTGATAGGAATTTCTACCTGATAGCCAAAGATGGCAGCTTTTATTTCCATGAGGGCGGTGTTTATAAGCAAGGCGATCTGAAGATAATTTTTGACGAAAGAAGCCGTATGCTCATTGACCATAAAGACCGTTGGAACAGGAAAAAGATAGAAGAGTTTGTGGCCGCTCCTATCGCTCCTGTAAACGTTTACGAAATGGTGAAGCAAACTCTTAAAAAGTATGTGGAGCTTGCTAAAGAGGCTTCTTATGGTTTATTGGCAGCATGGATAATTGCCACATACTTCTATCAGGTTTTCTATTCCTTTCCTTATCTATTCCTTTACGGTCAAAAGCAATCAGGTAAGAGCAGGGTTTTATCTATCCTTGCCTTGCTGTGTTTTAACGCCATGAAGGTGAAAGGTGTATCACTGCCAAGCCTCGTAGATAGTGTGGACGGCGTAAGGGGCACATTTTTGAATGACCAGTCCGAAGCCCTGAGCAGTAATGTTGACCTCGTCGGCCTCATTGCAGATGCCTATGTTCGCGGCGGTGGCAAGAGACGAATTGTTGATATGTCAAATAAAACCCGTCGCATAGTAGAGTTTGAGGTTTTCAGTCCAAAGGCGTTTGCCAGCTTTAAAGAGATTGACCCCGACTTAAAAGACCGCTGTATCTTGGTTAGCATGATTCGGGCTGAAGAAGAATATCCCGAACCAGAGCCTTTTTTATCTGTATGGGCTGAAATCAGGGATGTTCTTTATCGAAACCTCTTAACTCGATGGCAGGAGGCACGGGACGTTTATGTTTATACCGGTGCTGGTGTTTCCCATAGGGTACGTGAGTTGTGGAGGCCGCTTGAAACGGTGCTGACAATGGAAAAGGTTGACGATACTGAAAGACAGGCCGTATTCAATTACTTCATGGGTTCAATGATTGAATCTCAAACAGAGCTTTCAGATAACGACAATGCCTTATTTGATGCCCTGCTTGAGCTTTTGAAGGATAGTGGCGGCAATGGGATTTTCACATCAACCGACATTGCCGAAAAAATAAAGGAAAATAAGGTGAAAGAAAATAAAGAGGTAGATGTTAGTGAGAAATCCTTGACGACGTGGATTGGAAAGTCATTAAGTAAGTTTTCCCTCTACGATTCCCATGCCGGAAAGAAAAATAAAAAGAGGGCATACAACTTTTCATATGACCACGTTGAAAAAATATTTAATAGATACTCAAAAACAAGTGGTCTATGTGGTAATGTGGTAAACAGCAAGGAAAATCAACCATCTACAGATGACCACATCAAAAACGCATGTGGTACAAGTGGTCAAGCATGTGGGATAGGTGGTCATACAGGTGGTATCTATACCACATCAGTACCACATGATACCACATCAAAAAAAGAGGTGGTCAACGATAAACCCGCATGGAATAAGGCTGAAAACCACATTACCACTTGTACCACCTCATACCAGACAGAAAATAATAATTATGTTTTAGAAACGTCTGCGGCGGTGGAACTATGAGATATGCAGCCTCGATACCATTGACCATCAAGACCCCAAAGGGTGTTCTCGATATAAGGGCTGGTCAATCTTTCAAGGTAGCCAATAATGGGTTTCTGCTTGAGCTTATCGAGGCGGGCAAGGTTCGACTGGTACACGACATACTGAAAGAACAGTATCACGAATACACCAAACGCATCAATGAACTTCCTGAATTGGACATGTCGGCATTGCCGGACTTAAAGCAAGAGATACAAACGGCTGAAGGACAATTGAACGATGCTATAAAGAATGAAGACCTGCCGACCTTCACTCAGGCCAAAGAGCGCGTTCTATCCCTCTACATGCAGGCCGTGGCTTATACCAACCCTCGCAGCGTAGCCGTTAAGATATGGTCAGAGGTACTTCAATGTTTCCTATGGGTTGTGCCGGATAGGGACGATGTTAAGGCCCTTCGGGATACCGGCGTTATGGAGGCTATCTATGCTCATGGTGAGGTTATGTCCTTGAAGGGCAGCTCAATAGACCATCTACAGGCTGTCCACGCGGCGAAGGTGGTATTTACTGAGGGACTGGTTAAAGATAGTGTCGATGTGAAATATACAGTCCGGGCACCCGAACCACCCACGCGAGCACAGGCCGGTTACAGAGGCAATGCCGACACTCTGAGGACTGGTGTTTACGGCTTTATCATGACGGGGATAAGGCGACTATCGAGGCCGGAGATGAGTAAAAAGGGTGGTTTGCACACGCGCTGAAGGTGCTTTAGTAAAAAATAGTGAAAGGAATCTTTAAAAAACAATGATAGAAACTTTAACAAGGGGAGAAAATAGTATGACAAAAGCGGCCGTAGACGCGCAAATAGAGCAGGAAATAGCACGAAAAACCGGATTTAGTAGACACAATGTCCGCAACACGATAAAGAAGTTGGGGGGCAGGCCACGCAAGGGGCACGAAAAGCCAAAACCAAAGGCCGACTTCAACACGCTGGAGCTGCTCAAGTCAATGCTGGATAAGGCACGAGAGCGCGGCGATAGTAGGAATGCGGCGCGGCTGGATAAAGAATACAATTGGTTTATGGGGCAATATTGCCGATACCTCATGCGGAGCGCGCGGAAGATGTTCAAAAAACGATAAGGAGAGCACGAATGATACAGATAGTCCTTAAAGCAGACATACGCTTCAAGACAAAAAAGATGCCTTTATACGTTTTGGAGAGCCTTGAGAGGAGATTGACGCTACCGAACCCGGCGTATCAGGACGCGGTGAAGTATGGCCACTACGCAGGAAACATTGAACCAGACCTGTCATACATCAAGTACGCGGGGGACTGGTGCATAATTCCACGAGGGTTTATCTATTCGCTCATGGGGATACTCAAAGGCTACCGGATAGAATACACCATTGAGAACCACGCCACGAAGTTTAAGACCGTGCCGTTTACCTTTACGGGCAAGTTGTACCCACACCAAAAGAAAGCCCTGGACGCTATTCTGACGAAAGAGTACAGTACATTGAGCGCGCCGACTGGTTCAGGCAAAACAGTTATCGGGCTTGCGGCCATAGCCAAGAGACAGCAGCCTACGCTTATAATTGTACACACAAAGGAGCTTCTTTACCAGTGGCAGGCACGGGCAATGCAGTATCTTGGTTTGGATAAAGAGGAGGTAGGGCTTCTGGGCGACGGTCATAAGAGCGTAGGGCTTCTGACAATCGGGATAAAGAACACGCTGATAAACGTCATCGAGGGAATCAAAGACCGCTTCGGCTTTGTCATCGTTGACGAGTGTCACCACACACCGGCCTCAACTTTTACGGACATAGTAGGGCGGTTATCAGCGGCGTACGTGCTTGGGCTTAGCGCGACGCCGTACAGGAAAGACCGGTTGACACGGGTGATATACTTCTATCTTGGTGATAAAATCCATGAGATAGACATAGAAGCCCTTCAGGACAGCGGGCATATTATGACGGCCAGCTTGGAAGTCATCGAGACAGGGTGGGACTATCCGTATTCAGACGACTACAGCAGTATGATTTCAGAATTGACAGAAGACGAGGTACGGAATGAGATTATCCTTGAGAGTGTCGAGGGGCAGGTACAGGCCGATAGCGGTATTGCGCTGGTGCTTTCGGACAGGAAGGAGCATTGCCGGTATCTTTACAATCAACTCATGGGCCAGGGCGTGAGAGCGGCTTTACTCTTGGGTGATACACCAAAGAAGGAACGGGCGGCCATAGTGGACGGGTTGAGAGGCGGTGAGTACAGGGTTTTGGTTGCGACTGCTTCGCTTATCGGCGAGGGGTTTGACCTGCCGGACATATCGAGTATCTTCTTGACAGTGCCGGTCAAGTTTTCAGGGCGCTTGACACAGTACGTAGGCCGTGCGCTGAGGACGGCAGCCGGTAAGACAGAGGCGCGGGTATTCGACTTTGTAGACCAGAATCCGATATTAAGGCAGTCATTCAGGAGCCGGTTATATGCCTATAAGCGCATGGGGATAGAGACAGAGACCGGAGCATGTGTAGGGGCAGGGCAATGACCACAAACAAGAACAGACAACGAGGCAAGGCCGCAGAGCGGGCGGTTGCCAAGCGCATGAACGGTAAACGTATCGGTATCATGGGCGGTGAGGACGTGGAGCATCCCTTGTTTTCCATTGAGGTAAAGAGCCGCAAGGCGTTTGTTGCCGGTGACTGGATGTCGCAGGCCGTAAGGAACTGCCCTGAAGGTAAGACCCCGCTTGTGGTAGTGCATGTGTCCGGCCAGCGGCATACAGAGGATATGGTCATTATTCGTATGAAGGACTTTGAAGATTTTATGGGGAAGCTGAAATAAGCATGAAGCTGGAAAGAGAAGACATAGAGCTTTTACTTGAGCCATTGACTGAAAGGTTTATTGAAGCCCTTAAGCCTATTCTTTCGGCCAATGTTAAGAGAGACATTGAACCCGACACAATCTATGACGTGAAGGGCCTGTGTGAATACCTGAAGGTCAAAGAAAAATGGGTTTACGAACGAACACACCTCAACGAAATCCCCTTTCTTAAGATAGGTGCTCAGCTCCGGTTTAGAAAGAAGTCTATCGATAAATGGCTTAATTCCTTTGAAACACCGGCCGTTAACCAGTTTAGCGGGAAATTGCCGGACAGGGCGCACCGCTGATTGCGTATCAGTTGTATATGAAGATTATCTCTTTATAAACAATAATTTATGAACCACTGTATAGTAAATTGTATAGTTGAAATAATATCTTGACAATGGCGTATATATTAGCTAATAATATAGCTATACTATATATTAAAGGGGGTACAATGAAATTTATAACAGTATCGACGTTGAGGTCAGACGCTACTAAGGTGGTTGCGGAAATCGAAAAGACCAAAGAAGATGTAGTCGTAACAAAAAATGGCAAGCCCGTTATTCTAATGCAGTACATTACAGAAGATGTATTCAGCATAAAAGCGAAGGAGGCAAGCCATGGCAAAAGGAATCTATAAACGGGGCACTATTTATTGGTTGCGCTATGCTGGTTTAGATGGTAAGACCGTTTACGAATCTTCGGGCAGCGCTAAGTTTAAAGAGGCTGAAACGCTACTGCTTGAACGTAAAAAATTAATCCGTGAAGGCAAGCAGCCGGAGCCGGTCAAGAAAATCAACAACCACACGTTTAAACAGTTAGCGGATCAATACTTAACGTGGGCCGAAAGGCAGCGGTCTTTTAGAAGCAAGAAGGGCTTTATCCTTCAACTGGTAGAGACCTTTGGAAACGTGCCAATACGAAGGTTTAACACCATGATGTTAGAGCAATTCCAAACAGAAAGGATGGCTAAAGGCAATAAACCTGCCACAGTAAACCGGTTGCTTGCTACGGTAAAACATATGTTCACAAAGGCCGTTCAATGGGAAATGGTTGAGGATTACGCCTTTAAAAAAGTAAGGCAAGTTAAGCTGCTTCAGGAAAACAACCGTCGCCTACGTTATCTTTCACAAGAAGAGTGCCAGGAGCTTCTTAATAGCTGTGATTCTCATCTTTACCCGATTGTTGCAACTGCCCTTAATAGCGGTATGAGAAAAGGTGAAATCCTTTCGTTGAAATGGGAAAACGTCGATTTGAAACACGGGTTTATCCTATTGTCTACGGACACAAAGAACGGTGAGCGTCGGGAAATCCCAATCAATGCCACGTTAAAGGCTGTTTTTCAAGCGGTTAACCGCAGGCTGGATGTACCTTATGTATTTTTCGACAATGCCGGAAAGTCTTACAAAGACGTTAGAAAGAGCTTCAACACAGCTTGTAGAAAGGTAGGCATAAAAGATTTTCACTTTCACGACCTGAGACATACCTTTGCTTCTCACTTGGTCATGGCCGGTGTAGACATTACCACGGTAAAGGAACTCTTAGGACATAAGACACTGACTATGACGTTGAGATATGCTCACTTAGCGCCAAGCCATAAAGTTAGGGCAGTTGATATGTTAGACAACGCTATCAATCAAATATCAACTATACAAAAACTATACAATCAGGAAGATAAGTAACCATGCTAATACCCTGTAATCCCTTGAAAATAAAGGAAGCCGGGAAAGGGATTCGAACCCTCGACCTGCTGATTACGAATCAGCTGCACTACCACTGTGCTATCCCGGCCGACGGTTTCATTGTACCATAGCCCTGTCCACATCTGCAACTGCACGAATTGCCTTGTGTCGTACCAAAATAGAAATGTCCTATTCAGTTAAAGCCGTTACTGTAACAGCAACGGCTTTACAATGAGAAATTATATAAAATGACACGATATTTATTGTCTACGCAAAATGTTTGATGCCATCGTTGTTCATCTGAATGAACTCCTCCTATTGTAAAGCCATCATTGTAACAGTACACTATATACCTAAATTTGCAAATCTTATCAGGCGATTTTGCAAAAATTCCTTATTTCGTCAATATCCTGACGTTTTCGCCTCAACCTTCCAGCCTCCAAGTCAATAATTCCTGATCAAAAGCTCCACCATCTTTTTCTTGTGGGTCACGTGATAGGCCGTTTCAACCTGCTCGATGATAAACCCGCCGTAAAGCTGTCTTATCTCTTCTGTGTCGTTTATGACGATGTAAGATGGAAAGCTTCCGGGGAACGCTTAAGAACGAAATCGTTTATCACCGTCATTGCAGGAGTAGGCAAGAAGCTATTGATGACATCACTGACCACGACGAAGAGGTTTTCTATAACCACCAGAGAACTCAGGCACGGCTCGGATACCTATCCCCAGCCGCTTATGAAAAACAGCTCTATGAAAAAAAGGATGCGGCGTAACTGAATTAGTGTCCACTATTGACATCACAGATCATTTCAGTGTCAACGATTAAATGCCATGTATTTATATTATTAGTGACTACTTATAGGGGCGTTCCGCGACAACCCCTCTTTTTATAACTATTTTTCCAGCTTTGCCCAAGGAACATCCGTTATATCTTCACCTGACAGCGTTTAGCGCCGTTACCCTCATCTTTTACCCACAGAATGGTTTTCCCCACCCTTTCGCCCCATCTCTTTAAGTCATTTTCAAAGGTCGGGCAATTGGCAACTACTTCCAAAACGTCACCGGCCTTCAACTCAGTACGCACCTTTATTGTCATTTGAAGCGTAGGTTGAGGGCACTTCAATCCCTTTAGGTCAAGCACCATAGTAGCCATATTAACTCCTTTTTCCCATTGTATTTCCGGCATAGGGTCCCAAAGCCCGGACGGTATCAGTCATTTCAGTAATGATTTCGATAAATCTATCTCCCTCTGAGGCAGAGACATAGTCAAACCTGCACCGGGCACTCTCTATGCCATGTCCGGCAAGCACACGTAACAGTATGCGATGGCGAGCCAGGGCCTTGTAGTTGCCCTCCTTGTAGTGGCAGTCACCTGGGTGGCAGGCCAGTACCAAAACACCATCTGCCCCTGCCTTGTACGCCTTAAGTATAAACTGCGGGTCAACCCTGCCGCTGCACATCACCCTTACCACATTTACATTGGGTGGATAAGCCCTTGCGGCCTTGTCCGCACCCGCGTATGAACACCAGTTACACAAGAAACCGACTATCCTTGGTTCAAACATGACAACACCCCTTCTATCTCTGCCAATATCGCGTCGTTTGTGAAATGATTGCCGTTTATAGCACCGGCAGGGCAGGCGGCAACGCATGAGCCGCACCCCTCACACAGCACCTCGTTAACCGAGGACTTCCTGTTCTGCTCGTCAAACCCTATCGCCTTATATGGACACACCAGGGCACAAACCCCGCATCCTGAACACCTGTCGGCATCCACTGAGGCCGTTATTGGCTCTATCTCAAGCCGCTTTCCCCCGACAATGCCAGAAAGAGCGTAACCGGCTGTGGCCATCCCCTGTGTCATCGCCTGTTGAATTGACATTGGCGACTGACAGGCCCCCGCTATGTATATCCCCCGCACCTTGGCCATTACAGGGTCAAGCCTTCCGTGCAGCTCCTCAAAAAATCCAAACATGTCAACGGTTGTGCCAAGAGTCTCATTTAGTTTGCCGCTGTCTTTCGATGGCACCACAGCCGGGCACAGCACTACCATATCTGCCTTAATTGATGAATTTACTATCATGATACCGTCCTCTGCCGCAGTGATGCGTAACGTATCAATGTCCTTGTATGCCGTAAAAACAGCGTTGGGATTTTCCTTCGCTCGTTTATAGAGAAAATATTCCTCTTTTCCAGGGTACACGAGTTCCTTGTGGAGATGATGTATTTGTGTGTCTGGTAATTTATGTCCAACCATGAGATTAAACTTAAACGCGTACTGGCAGCATATGCCAGAGCAGTACTCTTTGTGATTGGCGTCAAGGCTTCCCACACAGTGGATTATCGCTATAGACCCTGGCGTACGCCCTGAGCGCGTCAACAGCTGCCCGCCGGTTGGGCCGGTTGAGGACAGCAGCCTTTCGAACTCAAACGATGTGTAGACATCGGGCAACCTGCCAAGTCCAAGTTTAGGAATTAATCCGGCGTCGTAAAGCGATGCCCCTACGGCCACAATAACCGCCCCCATGCGCCTCTCTACCATTTCCTCTGCATCGTCATACAGTATTATACCCTCGCCAAGTGGACAGGCCTCATCGCAAAGCCGGCAGTCCCCACCCCTTGCCCTCAGACACGCCGCCATATCTATAAATGGGACGTTGGGCAACGCACCGGCAAACGACAGCGATATTGCCTTTCTGTTGTCCAGCCCGTTGTTGAATTCGTTCTTAACGTCAACAGGACACACCCCTATGCACTCGCCACATCCTATGCACTGATTCATGTCGGCGTAACGCGGCGACTTTTTTATCTTTGCAATGAAGTTGCCATAAAAGCCATATAATTCCACTACCTCAGACAATGTAAGTATTTCAATGTTTTTGGCATACTCACCGTGCAGTATTTCATCTAACATAGGCTCAAGCATACATGGCGCGCATTCAAGATTTGGAAACACATCTTCGTATAGCACCGGCTGCCCGCCTATCACCGCCCTCTTTTCGACAAGAGTAACCTTTCTGCCTGTCTGTGCTATGGTTAACGCGGCCTTCAGCCCGGCAGGGCCAGCCCCGATAACCATGACATCGGGGGACATCTCTATGGATTTCATCTCAAGCGGCTTATGAAACGCCACCCTTTTTACGGCCCCTTTTATGAGGGCGGCGGCCTTTAGAGATGCCTGCCGCACATCGGAGGTTACCCATGCCACCTGCTCTCTTATATTGGCCATCTGCATAAGGTAGGGGTTCATACCGGCACCGGATAGTACCCGCATAAACGTTTTTTCATGCTCACGCGGCGAACACGCGGCGATGACAATCCTGTCCGGTTTCTCAGCCGCTATTTCGTCACGCAGATACGACTTGCCGTCATCGGAGCACATCAGCTCACAGGTCTTAAAATATTCCACATCGTTTAAAGACAGCGCCTGCCTGACCTGCTCTGAGTCCACTTTGCCGGATATGTTGCTGCCGCAGTTACAGAAATACACCCCTATTTTCATGCGCGTGACCCCTTAACACTACAATCTCCGCACATCCTTAAAACGCCGTTAACAACGTCGGGCAGGGAGCTTTCCACCTCAACCGAGAGCCATTCGCCAAAGGTGTTGACGTCTTGTACCTCTACCGCCCATATGTGTACCTCAAATGGAAGAGCCATACCAAGCGCCCTCCCCATACGCAGCGCCATAGGGAGCGTCATGTCATGGCTGCTTCCGCAGTTTCTCGTTTGCGACAGACTATCAGGCGTTAGCCTATAAACCGTGCCCGGAGCGTTGCTGCCCGTGACGATTGAATCAATAACAATCGCCCTGTCATAACTGGTCATCGCGTCCAAAAGACGAATGCCTCCGGCATACACCTCAGACACCGAAATGTCCACCCTATCTTCTGCGTCGAGCCGCTGCCCTATCAAGCGCGCTGCCCGCGGTCCTACGCTGTCGTCGCGCAGGATGGGATTGCCCAGCCCTATTATTATAGTCTTCAAGCTATTTCATCCCTGCTGAAACGTCTCAGGATTTCCCCCTCACCGTTTCTAATGTTGACAATTAACGGCATCTGCCCGGGCAGCGAATGAGTGGCACATGAAAGGCACGGATCATAGAGCCTGAAGGCCATCTCTATCTTATTTAACAGCCCCTGCTCAATAATCTTTCCTTTGGTTATGAGCTTCTCAGCCGCTCTTTTTATGGACAGGGTCATGGGGGCGTAGTTATTGGTGGTACCTACAACCATGTTGACCATAGTGAGCACCCCTCTGTCGTCGCTTTCGTAGTGGTGTGTCAGCGTACCCCTTGGCGCCTCCACACAACCTATCCCTTTGCCAACTATTTTATCAGGGATAACCCGAACCGCCGGGGATGTTATCTCAGGGTCTGTTGCCAGTTCAAGCATATGTTCTGCCGCGTAGAGAAGCTCAATAAGCCTTGCCCAGTGGGTAACAAGCCTGTGATGGATGGGCTGATACCTGCCATTTCGTTTTTTTGAGCCGAGGGTCTCGTACATCCTCTCAAATTGTTCCTGCGCCCCAGGGGTAGACATCGAGTCCGACACGTTTAACCGTGAAAGTGGCGACGCCGCATATATCCCGCTGTCCATGCCATCAACAAAACCCTTCCAGCCGACATGCCTTAAAAATGGATACTTCAAATATGACCACTCCTCCACGTGTTCGGCGATGTGATTTATATAATCCTTCGGGTGATATTTAATAAATTCATTCCCCTCCGGATCAACAACTCTAATCATGCCGTCATAAAAGTTAACCCTGTTTTGGCTGTCCACAAGCCCCATGTAATATGTCTTGTGAACGTAGATATCCGATGTAATCATGTCCATGTACGAGGGGTTTTTGAGCACTATGTCGTC
The DNA here is from genome assembly GCA_015233045.1 of Nitrospirota bacterium. Taxonomy (GTDB): domain Bacteria; phylum Nitrospirota; class Thermodesulfovibrionia; order Thermodesulfovibrionales; family Magnetobacteriaceae; genus Magnetominusculus. The sequence continues at coordinate 16,272 of JADFYL010000021.1, forward strand.
AAAGGCCTTGAGGCTGAAGTGGGCAAACTCTATATTATCTGTTGCTATCGCCTCAATCTCTGACCTTTCCTTTTCGCTTACAGCCTTGCTCCAGCCGCCGGGGACACCCGCGGCCAGATGAACTCCCCTGCCACCAAGCATCTCTATCACATGGTGGTTTCTGGCCCTACAACCGATTACCCGCTTCGCCGCGTCAAGGCCGACTTTTTTTATAACGCCAAGTATATTCCTCTCTGTGGGAGGGGCATCAGGCCCGACTATGAAGTCCGGGCCTCCGAGGGCGTAAAAATGTGTCGTGTGGTCGGTAATAAAAAAGGCCATGTAAAGAAGCTCTCTGATTTTTTTGGCCGCCGCTGGTGGCTCCACGCCGAATAGCTCATCGAGGGCCTTGACAGAGGCAAGATGATGCGCCTCAGGGCACACGCCGCATATGCGGTTTGTAATAACCGGCATATCCTCGGCAAGCCTTCCAACGCAAAACTGCTCAAACCCCCTAAGCTCTGGCACCTGAAAGTAAGTATTCATAACATCACCGCTGTCGTCAAGAAATATCTCAATCCTACCATGTCCTTCAAGCCTTGTTATGGGGTCAATAGAGATACGTTTCATGCCCGTCCGCCGCCGAGTATGGAGCCTGCGAGGCTGTATTTGTAAAACGTCCCCGAATAATCCGGTATCGAATCAACAAGCATGTCTATGCGCCGTATTAGCTCATCCTCACTTATCCCTTTTTTTTCACCTATGTCTAAGATGGCCCCCAGTGCGGCTACCATCTTTGCCCCCTGGTCGAAAACGCCAGCGGGCGGGCCGTAGCAGCCAGAGCAGGGCATATTTACCTTTGGACAGAGCGCACCGCAGCCATCTGCTGTGGCTATCCCCATACAGATAAGCCCCTGGTCTAACAGACACGCCTCCGTATCCGGGATTATCTCATAGGTGCGGTATAAACGCGTGATATGTTTATCTTCTTTCTTTCTGCCGCATTCACGGCACACGCTGGAGTTGCCAGCGCCGAGAATGCCACCCTTTGGAGGCAGGGTTTTTCCTTGTATTACGGCCTCTATGACATTCCACACCCGCGCTGGCTCCGGTGGGCATCCCGGCATGGAATAATCCACATCCGTAACCTGCGATAGGGTTCTTACCCGCTCATAAAATGCAGGCAATGTCAGCTTTCCCTCCGGCACTTGGGTCTCATGTTTGGGGACTATACCAAGCAGGTTATCCACGGTAGGATTATCTATGTATATGGACTTAAAATGCGCGGCCTTTGTGTGGAGGTTGCTAAGGGCGGGGATACAGCCCTCGTATGCACATGAGCCGAAGGCGATGAGCAGTTTCGATTTTTTTCTCAGCAGGTGCGCCATCTCCTCGTTTTCTTCGGTGCGTATGGCCCCGTTAAAAAATGTTATTGCAATTCCGCCATCGTCAAGGGCTTCAACATCTTCTTTTTTGGTATCAAGGAGACATGGACAAAAATAGAAATCAAAATTTGCGGCTACATCAAGAATCTTCTCGTTAATGTTGACTAACGATACCTCACAGCCTCCACACGAGGATGCCCAGTACATGCTCAACTTCGGTTTTGACGCCATACGCTGTCCCCTCAATAAAAAAGCTTTGCCGCTGAAATCACGCTACCGGGAAATTATCTCAATAAGTCAATAGAAATGTCAATGGGAAATTGACATTTTCGGCTATCCGGCGGTACAATTGAGGCAGGAAATTATTTATTATAAGCCGGTTATATTAAGGGGGATTGTTTGAAATTATGAATTACCATATCGGCACCAGAAGGGGAGGCGTGTTAAAATGAAAATATCTTTACTTTTTAGAAGGACTCATCAGGATGTTCTTATTATAGTCGCCGTTATCGCGTTGGTGAATTTTGTCTTTACCGTTTTTAGTATCCGCCATGCTGGAATAGCCGATACGCCAGAACATGTTTTGGTTTCGGCATTGACCTTTAGCTGGCCGCTTTGGTTAATGCTCGCTTGCTTTTCGGTGGTTTTGTTTCGAATTTTAAATAAACTCATAAACGAACCCCTGAATGCCATCATTGATTACGCAAAAAAACTTGTTGACCACGAATATGACGCCAAGATCGATATTGATACCAACGATGAGTTTGACGCCCTCTCAAGCATCCTTCAATTTTTGGCAATCGACATCACAGAGATATTTGAACGATTCGAGGAGGCCGCCGGTGATCTGGCCGAAAGGGACGCAAAACTTACCTCAATCTACAACTACCTGGAAGCCGTCATTGATAATATGGCTGACGGCCTGATGGTTGTCAATGCCGCGGGGGAAATCACACGCGTCAACAAACCGCTGGCCTATTGCTATGGCATTAATGCCTCCGAGGCCATAGGCAAAATGGTAGAACAGGTCTTTGGCAAAGACATGTCACTGCTGTTTAAGCGAAGCATTGGCACAGGCTTCGGCGTGCCTGTAGCCTCAGACATTGAGCTGTCCCCAACAATGGTGCTCAAGGCGTCGTCCACCGTCGTCCGTGTGCATGGACTTGGCGGTGGGCAGCAGCAGAGCCATGATGTAAATGACGTTGTCATTATAACCAGTGACGTGACCAGAGAGAGAAACATTGACAGGATGAAGACGGACTTTATATCTACCGTCTCCCATGAGCTGAGAACACCGTTAACCTCAATTTTGGGGTTCACCGAGATTATTCAGGAACGCCTGAAAGACCAAATCTTCCCAAACCTCCCTGCCGACTCAAAAAAAATAGCCCGCTCAATAAAACTCATCGAAGACAACATAGGCATCATTATTGGCGAGGGGATGCGTCTGACCAGCCTCATCAACGACGTACTCGATATTGCCAAGATGGAGTCAGGAAAGGTTGACTGGAAAAATGAAACCCTTCATGTAGAAGACATTATCAAGCGGGCTGCTCAAACCACAAAAGCCCTATGCGACAAGGCCGGCCTTGAGTTCATCGTAGCTGTAGAGCCGGACATGCCCCCAATCGTGGGGGACGGCGACAGACTTGTTCAGGTAGTCATTAACCTTATCTCTAACGCCATCAAGTTTACGGCTGACGGCTCCGTCACCTGCCGTGCCTCGCGGCAAGGTTCAGAGGTAGTTATAAGCGTCAGCGACACCGGCATTGGTATAAACCCGAGGGACAGAGAGTCCATCTTTGAGAAGTTCAGACAGGTTGGCGACACCCTCACCGACAAACCAAAGGGTACCGGACTCGGTCTTCCCATCAGCAAACAGATAGTTAACCACCATAAGGGACGAATTTGGGTAGAGGACAACACAGTCAAGGGAAGCACCTTTTCATTCACATTGCCGCTGCCCTCGAAGGATTCCTATAGATTAACCTCTACGGACCTTGATACCCTGGTGAGGACAATCCGCGGTGGTACTGCGGAAGCCAGAACTCGCCTTCCATACAGTTTAGATAACTTAGACAACATTGCAGCGGGGGGTAAAAACATCTTAGTGGTTGATGACGACGAAAACATACGTGAACTCCTGACTCAGGAACTCCAAGGACAGGGCTACAACGTCAGAACAGCAAAAAACGGCATGGAGGCCATTAAAAGCATCAAAGAGATGCGTCCTCATCTAATAATTTTAGACGTTATGATGCCGGAGGTTAGCGGTTTTGACGTGGCTGCCGTCATCAAAGGCGACCCCGCAACGGCGGATGTGCCTGTCATTATCCTGTCCATTATCGAGGACGCTGAACGTGGCCGCCGTCTTGGTGTTGACCGCTACCTGACAAAACCTATCAACAAGGAACTCCTGTTTAACGATATTAAGACTCTGCTTGCCGGGGTCACCTCAAAAAAGAAGATCATGGTCGTGGATGAGAACGAATCAAACGTCAAGACGCTTACAGATGTGCTCCTTGCAAAGGGTTATTCGGTCGTCTCCGCAACCGACGGCACGGGAAGTATCGAAAAGGCGCGTACCGAAAGGCCGGATATTATTATTGTTGACGCGACGCTTTCGGAACGAGACCAGTTGGTCAAGACCATGCGGTTTGAAAAGGAATTTGAAAATGTCTACTTTATCTATCTCTACGGGCCTGAGAACCCGAACTCTCATGAATAAACATGGGATAGATGTTTAAATCAAGGCTCTTTATAAAATACTTTTTTACCATCGTTATCATACTTGCCGCCTTTACCGCAACAATCTACTTCTATTCCGAGACCTTCATAGAAAAGGAAGTCTTTGAAATAGAAAAATCATCGGCCAGGACAGTGCTTGACAATGTGTACGAGATGGTGCGCAGTATCAACAATGGTCTGCAGTCATACAGGGAATCTGCCCTTCAGGCAAAAAAGAAAGAACTTAAAAACGTCGTAATGATGGTGGAAAGCTACATTAACACCATGGATGAGCAGTCTGGTGGTATCTCACGTTGCAGCGTCGAAAAAAAGATATTGGAGACGATCAGCAAATTCAAATACGGAAATAGCGATTATGTCTTTATCTTCAATGATACGATAATGCTTTCCCACCCTGACCAAGCCCTTGTGGGCCGCGATTGCTTGAGCATAAACGACGTCACAGGCAAGCTCGTACTGTCCCCAATGATTGAGACCGCCTTAAAAGACGGTGAGGGTTACTACACCTATAAGTGGAAAAGGCTTAACACTGATGCCGAACCCATGGATAAGTTAACATACTTTAAGTATCTTCCTAAACATAAATGGATTATAGCCACCGGCGTATATATGGATGACATTGATAATACAGCAAACAAGATGATGATTAATGCTATTGATAGCTTGCGTGAAATACTTAGGGCTATAAAAGTGGCAAAAACAGGTTATCTATTTGTTTTTTCCCCAAAAAAAGATAATGATAACTCCTCTATGGTCATCCATCCACGTAATGACATGAAGTTGATAAATATGGATGCGTATACTGACACGCCGGCAAAGCAGAATATATATAAAGAACTTGCAAAAGCTGCGGATAACCCGGACGGCCTAAGGTATAAGTGGGACAAGCTTGAAGACCAGGGCCACTATGTCTATGATAAGATTACCTGGGTGCGGTATTACAAACCACTCGGCTGGTACATCTGTGCCTCCGTGTATATGAATGAGCTGCAAAGCAGCTCACGGGAAATGGGCAGACGCATACTGGCAATTGCATTTTCATGTATTATATTTTTAATATTTTTTGGTTATCTATTCTCAAGAAGGATGGTGGCCCCCCTGACGAGGCTTTCTGAAATGGCGTTACGCATTAAAAGTGGAGACTTAACGACAACTATTGACATTAAGCGCGACGACGAGATCGGCATCCTCGCCGATGCCTTTAACAGCATGGTAGAACAACTCAGGGGCAATTTCGCCTTGTTAGATGAGAAGGTAAAGGAACGTACAGGGGAGCTTCAGGCCGCATACGATAAACTCAAGGCCCTCGACGAGCTTAAATCGGCCTTCCTGTCTAACGTATCTCACGAACTCAGGACACCATTAACGTCAATATACGGATTTGCGGAGATCATAAAGGAGTCCTTTGAAAAGATTGTGCTACCTCACGTTAATGTTGAGGGCAAAAAGACAGAGCGCACGGTAAGGCAAATAAACGAAAACATTGCCATTATAATATCCGAGAGTGAGCGGCTCACATCTCTGATAAACAACTTGTTAGACCTCACAAAAATGGAGGCTGGCAAGATGGTTTGGAAAAAGGATATTATTAACGTGCAGGATATTCTAAACCACGCTGTAAAGGTAACATCCTCGCTCTATAAGAGAAAGGACTCGGCGGTGCTCATAGTAGAGAGTGAAAAAAATATTCCCGACACCGTTGGTGATTATGATAGAATTCTGCAGGTGGTTATTAACTTGATTTCAAATGCGATAAAGTTTAGCACAGATGGCGATATAACTCTGAAGGCGGACTGCTGCAGCGAGGGGCAACTCACGATATCTGTGTCGGACAGAGGCATGGGAATACCCGTAGAGGAACAGGAAATGATTTTCGAGAAGTTCAAACAACTGGGCGACGCCCTTACGGATAAGCCGACAGGGACGGGGCTTGGGCTTCCCATATGCAAGGAGATTGTAGAGCATCACGGGGGCAGCATACGGGTTTTGAGCACTAAGGGGCAGGGAAGTACGTTTTCTTTCACGCTGCCTGTAATACAGGCTGATCAGGATTAACTTATGGTTATAAGGGAGGTTATAAGTAATTGGCAATTATCAATTTGAAAAAACTCCTTCAAAGAAAAGATATTACCGAACTTATAGGCGGGCTTATCGTGTCCATTGGTGTGAATGTTTGCATAAAGGACGGTGCGGGAACTATACTCTATGGAACAGGCGGCGATGATTTATCCGGTCTGCCCATAACGGTTGATGGTCAGACGGTGGGATGGATTTATGGTGAGAATGTCAGTAAGATTGCCTCAACGGCCTCTTTACTTAATTATATCGTGGGGGCCGAGGCACAGAAAAAGGCGCTGGCCACAGAGACACTTGATAAATACAGCGAACTTACGATGCTTTATGATTTTGTGGAAAAGGTCAACGCGTTCAATGTTAAGGAGATAGCAGACTTTCTGATAAAGCATGTGTCGGAGCAGATTAGGGCGGATAATGTGTCGGTCATGCTCACAGATGAGATAACCGGCATGTTGGAGTTAATTGCCGAAAGAGGCAGCGTCGGGGCGCAAATGTCGGCGGTTGGGATTGCTGGCATTGTTATGTCCTCCTGCAAGTCCGAGATAATAAACGACTGCCGCTGTGACCCCAGATGCGCAATGGAAACGGGCGGAGTAAGTTCCCTAATCTGCTCACCGATAAAGGCAAAGGAAAAGGCCCTTGGCATTGTTATAGCAAGCACCACAGAGCCATACAACTACACGGCGGATGACCTTAATTTTTTCTGTACATTGGTGTCTCAGGCGGCCTTTGCTATTGACAACGCAAGACTGTACGAATCTCTGAAGGAGGCCTTTATTAAAACTGTTTACACACTTGCAGAGACAATAGAAAAAAGAGACCCCTACACCGGCGGCCACACAAAGAGGGTGATGAACTACAGCGTTGCTATTGCGGAGAATCTTGGCATATCCGCGGGGGACAAAGAGAGGCTCGAGCTTGCCTCAGTCCTTCACGACATCGGAAAGATAGGCGTCAGCGACAATGTGCTGCGTAAGACTGCCAAGCTGACAGATGAGGAATTTGAGGAAATTAAAACCCACACAACTTGTGGACGCGACATACTGTCATATATAGAGGAACTAAAGGGTATTATTCCAGGCGTTAAATCTCACCACGAACGTTTTGACGGCAGAGGTTATCCAGATAAGCTCAAAGGGTTGGAGATTGACATGATAGCCAGAATAATAGCCGTTGCTGACACCTTTGACGCAATGACCTCAGACAGACCATACAGAAAGGGTTTACCTTTTAATACAGCCCTGCAAGAGCTGAGAAAATGCTCCGGCACACAGTTTGACCCAACGGTGGTTGAGGCATTCTTCAAGGCCGTGGACAATAACAAGATAAACCCGGAGAATCAGGAAAAATATATTAGGGGGGACAACAACGATGCCTGCAATTCTGATAGCAGATGACGAGCAACACATTAGAATGCTTATAGAACAAACCCTTGAATCTCTTGAGGATGAGGGTGTGGATATACTTGCCGCCCAAAACGGTGAAGAGGCTCTTGAAACAATAAAAGAAAAGAGGCCTGAGCTTGTCTTTCTTGATGTTATGATGCCCAAAATGAACGGTTTTGACGTATGTAACACCGTTAAGAACACACTTGGGATGAAAGGGGTATATATAATAATGCTTACTGCCAAGGGACAGGAGTTTGACAAGGAAAAAGGCGCTGAAAGTGGCTGTGATTTATACATAACAAAACCATTCAGTCCCAAGGAGTTGAAAAGTAAGGCACGGGAAATACTTGGCCTTTAGGGGTCGTTAAGGAAAGCTTCGTCAACCCCTGATTACTCTGAAGAGGGGTGTCGCTGCGGGGCAAAAATAAGGGAGGCAATTTCTAACGCGATTGCCTTGGGTATTGCTGTGCTATGCACAAATTTGCGGCTTTTCGCTGCCGCCGGACGAATTTGTGAATGCGTCGGCTGCCCTCACAGGTCTAAGTAAAACGCGATAATCTCCCTGCTGTAAAATAAAGACACCGCCGCGCCGAGCGACAAAAATGGCCCGAATGGAATCCTCGTCTTCCTGCCCTTTCCCTTAAATACCATCAGGGAAATCCCATAGACAGACCCCGCAAAACTCCCGATAAAAATCGTCAGCAAGACAGATTTCCAGCCCAGCGTAGCCCCGACCATCGCCATAAATTTTATATCGCCCCCACCCATGCCGCCCCTGCTTGCAACGGCAATAATATAAAATATCACCCCACCCGTTAACAGCCCTATCAAAGACCCTGAAATTCCAAGCAGACTGCCATAATGCGGCTCAGGCAATATGAAGATCGAACCAACAATCCCCAGCGCTATCCCCGGCAGCGTTATCACATCAGGGATTATCTGATGGTCTATGTCTATAAAGGTTATCACAATCAATGCCGACACAAACATCATATAGTATATCGAATACGCTGAAAGGCCGAATTTGGCATAAATCAGCACATAGAATACCGCGTTTAGGAGTTCCACCACAGGGTATCGAAGCGATATACGCACCCCGCAGTAGGCACACCTGCCCCTGAGGGCCAGATAGCTAATAACAGGTATGTTATGCCACGGCTTGATCCTTTTGCCGCAGGCAGGGCAGCCCGACGGAGGAGTTACAATAGAAAGGCCCTCAATGGGCAGCCTGTATACGCAGACGTTGAGAAACGAACCGACTATCAGGCCAAATGCGCCCAGGACAAAGGTTAATATGTGGTATGGCGGCAGGGCTATCCCTCCGTCGAAATTATTTCATCGGCCTCTTTTTTCAATTCCTCTATGTCTCTGTCAAGAGAGGAAATCTCCTGGATTGCCTGCTGAACCTTATGGTGGTTATATATGTCAGTAGTCCTGTTGAAACTCAGCTCGTAGGCATTTTTGCCTATTAAACTGAAAAGCTCTTCCCTTTTTTTTTCGAGGTTGTCTATTTTTGCCAGCATCTTTATGAAGGACACCTCAATGGCCAGCCGTTCGCTTATAATGGAGGCAAACCACTGGAGCTTCTCTATGCCGTGCTCAAAGTCTCTTTTTATCTTGTTCCACATTTGTTTGACGCCCCCGTCCCTTGCGACCCCAATTCAGCCCCCCAGCGCAGCCCCCCGGTTCAGCGGGAAAACGGCAATCCTACGACTGCTCTTCGGGTTGCCTCTCTTGCAGTATCTCGTCAATAGACTTGTCGGATTTGTCCTGCCGTATCTTTGAGTATCTGGATTCGCTGATTATATCAATGTCCCAGCCGGTGAGTTTCATAGCCAGCTTAACATTCTGGCCCTTCTTCCCTATTGCCACAGAAAGTTGCGAGTCATCAACGACGACCATCGCGGTTTTATCCTCTTCGTTTATACCGATTTTGTCCACTTCCGCGGGGGTTAGCGCCCTTGCTATGTAGAGCCGTAAATCAGGGGTCCAGTGGATGATATCAATTCGCTCCCCTCTCAGTTCCCGGACAATTGCCTGAACCCGTGTGCCCTTCATCCCCACACAGGCGCCAATAGGGTCTATGGTGGAGTCTTTTGTGAAGACGGCGATTTTTGTCCTCTCACCCGGCTCCCGTACGACGTCCTTTATCTGAACAATATTGTCGCTGATTTCCGGCACTTCCATTTTAAACAACGCGGCGACAAAATTTGTCGAAATCCTCGAAAGCACGATCTGCGGCCCCTTATTCGTGGTATTGACCAATTCGATGTATGCCCTGATGATGTCGCCGTTTTTAAAATGTTCGCGCTGAAGCGTTTCTTTTACCGGAAGGACGGCCTCCGCCTTGCCGACGCTGACGCTGTAGGAAAGCCTGTCCTTTCTAATAATGGTGCCAGAGACGACAGTGCCGACCTTATTGGCAAACTTGTCATAGATGACATCTCTTTCGGCCTCACGAACCTTCTGCATTATGACCTGTTTTGCAGTTTGTGCCGCTATGCGCCCGAAGTCTTTTATATCAAGCGGCTCATTCATCGTGGAACCTAAAGAGGCATCTGGAGAGATGGCAATGGCCTCCTCTAAGGACACCTGTGTTTGCTTGTCTGTCACTATATCAACGACAGACCTTATCTTAAAGACACTGACCTCATAATCAATGGGGCTGATAGTCAGTCCGATATTTTCGAATTTCGTAAATTTCCGTTTTACCGCGGTCAACATCGCTGACTCAATCGTCGTCCTGAGAGTGTCCCTGGAAATCCCCTTCTCATGGCTTATTTGATCGATAATGTAACGAAGCTCTTTGCTCATTTTATCTCAATCTCCAGTTTGG
>JADFYL010000142.1 GCA_015233045.1 Nitrospirota bacterium
TTCGACTTCGACGGCGACGGCAACACCGACATCCTGTGGAGAAACAAGGTCTATGGGTATGACGCGGTTTGGTTGATGAACGGCACGACCTTAAAAGACACTAAATTACTCGACACAGTCAGCGACGCCTCGTGGACGATTGCCGGAGCGGGACACTTCAACCAGGACAACAAAACAGGGATCATATGGCAAAATCAAATGACCGGTAACACGGTCTCATGGCTATTCAACGGTTCAGTATTAAGCGGCGCCTCCACGCTGGGTACAGTTGCAGATTTGAACTGGGAAATAGTATCAGCCGGCGATATGGACAGCGACAACAACACGCTCGTCTATTGGAGAAACAACACTGCCGGGTATAATGCCAAGTGGAAAATCAAGAACTCAACGGTAACTTCGATGGTTTTGCTGCCAACAATGAGCGACCCGAACTGGACGATAGTCGGCACTGGGGATTTTTACGGCGACGGCACTATCGAAATCCTCTGGCGGCACGCCCTATACGGCTATAACGCCCTATGGCACATGAGCGGCGAGAGCATGACCAGCGCGGAGTACCTGCCGACACTGGCAGACACCGACTGGGCCATAGTTGGCACGGGAGACTTCAACGGCGACGGCATGACAGACATAATATGGCGGCACAAGACCTCCGGTCAAAACGTCATATGGTTAATGAACGGCGCCACCGTAACAGACATGATAACGCTTCCCACGCTTTCAGATACGAATTGGGAAATCGTAGCGCCTAAGTAAACTCAACGCAATAAGGGGGAGGGGTTTAAAACTCTCCTCCCCTAAAAAAACAAGAGACAATTGATAAGAAATAACTTGATTTGCGTGAGGCTGTTGTAATATAGTACTGGAAGCATGAGAATGTATAGGTATTTGAATGAGACTGTCAGGATGGGCATAGAGGAAACCGTTTTATCAAAACGGAATATTACAAACACTAAGGAGGTTTAGACATGAGGGTATTTGCCGTATTGTTTCTGGCCCTATCGCTGGTTGCGTTTGGGTGCACCGCTGAGTTGAAGCAGGAGGATAAGGCGCTTCTGCAGAACTCGTTAAAGGCAGCCGAGGACGCAAAGATGACGTGTGAGAAGGCCGCATCAAGCGCGCATGACTCAGCTATGAAGGCAGCAGACTCAGCCGCTAAGGCAAGTTCAGCCGCTGACAGGGCAGAAGAAGCCGCTAAAAAAGCGGAAAGAGCAGCAGCAGTATGTTCAAAGTCGTTCGACAAGTCATTAGAAAAGACGAGCGGCCACGAGCGCCATCACCATCACCACAAACATATGAAGTCCAAGAAGGCCGAGAAGAAAGCCGAGAAAGCTGAGAAAAAGGCCGAAGAGAAGAAGACCGAGTAAGAGGACATCTCTTATCTGGAAATTTTGGTGGGAAGGCCTGTTGGGTTGTCAATCGCTGACTTGAGCAGTTGTTGGTTGACATACCTGAACAGGTCTTTCCCGCTTAGCTGTTTAAGGGCCTTGGCCGTCAGTTCCGCGCTACTCAATCCGTTAGGATGTATTTCGATATAGACCGCACCTTCATGTATTGCCGCCTTTACGGGTTCATTTATTATCTTCACGGTAGTCCTGACCCTTACATACTCAAAGAGTTCCTCAATGTCTTCAGGATAGAGCCTGATGCAGCCCGAGCTTATCCTCCTGCCAACGCTATATGGTTTATTTGTGCCGTGAATCCCGTAACTTGGAATGGAAAGCTGAAGCCAGTAATCTCCAAGCGGATTATCCGGGCCGGGCGGGACGAGCGGGTCAAGGTCAGGGGTTTCCTCTCTCATTCGTTTCGTTGGCCGCCATACGGGGTCTTCCACCTTGCCTGTTATGCGAAAAATCCCTTCCGGCGTATTAAACCCTTCTCTGCCTATGCCAATGGGGTATGTCTTTAAGAATCTGTGCCCGTCAAACATGAAAAAATAATACAACCTCATCTCGGCAAGATTTACCAGTATGCCGTCGTCGAGAATCTCGGGGACTATCCACTGCGTTGGAACGGTTATGGTGATTCCCTCTTCAGGTATCCACGGGTCAACCTTAGGGTTAGCCTCGGTTATGGCATTGAATCCTATGCCGAAGAGGCGAGCCGCGTCCAAAAGCGTGTCGTTGTCGGTTATCTTGTAAGTCTGCACCACGCCTATCAAAGTCCTTGCCGGGTCGTTTACAGAATAAGTGCCAGCACCCTCAACAAATACCCCCGTACAGATTAATAAAAAACAGATTAATAATGCTATCCTTATGTTTTTCACAGTTCTCCTTTGATCTTCTCCTGTACTGCCGCCAGCAGGCCGTACAGCATGTTTAGTTCCCACTGCGTGAGGCCGACACGCCCGACCAGGTGCCTGATGTTTCGCATAATCCCCCCAATGAGGTCCTCCGAACCTCTAAACCCGTATCCCAGGAGCGGGAGCAAACGGCCAATTCGCTCATACAGGCGCTCTAACCCGCCACCATTGACCAGTTCATGCGATGCCCCGCTGCCGCCCTTATCATACAGGTGTGCGATTTCGTAGGCCGTCACCAATACCGCCTGTGCAAGATTAAGAGAGGGTTGCGCCTCGGACGCCGGTATGTACAACAACACACCGCACGCCTCAATCTCCTCGTTTAACAGACCGTTGTCCTCACGTCCGAAGACAATAGCAACTTTATTTGACTCCGCCATCTCAAAGGCATATTTAGCGCCTTCGGCCACAGGCAGCCTCATTCCCCTTGTATTGCCAAAACGTCGAGACGTGCCTATCACGATGGATTTATCCCGCAGGGCGTCTCTAAAGTCATCATATACGGCACACCCCTTCAGCACATCCACCGCTCCGTGTGCAAAGCGATAGCTCTCATCAGTCAAGTAGTCACACGGCCTGACAAGAACGAGATTGCTAAAACCCATATTCTTTATCGCCCTTGCCGCCGCCCCGATGTTGCCGCCTTCTTTTGGCTCAACCAATATGTAGTAAACATTGCTTTTAGACATACCTGTTATATCTCCGTCACAGCCGCTTATACTAATATAACAAACAAAAAAAATACAAATTATGTTACACTCGTAGCTCAAATGGAAGAGAGATTACAAAAAATAATTGCGTCTTCGGGGATTACCTCAAGGCGCAAGGCCGAGGAGATGATCCTTGAGAGCCGCGTTACCGTAAACGGCAAGGCCGCCGTTATCGGGATGAAGGCGGATGTCGAAAAAGACCATATAAAAGTTGACGGCAAACTCCTGAATCCAAAAATAGGCCAGAGGCGCGTCTATATCAAATTCAACAAACCAGACGAGGTCGTAACCACGATGACAGACCCCGAAGGCCGGGCAACCGTGGCCGATTTTTTTGCGGGCGCGGGGCATCGCGTCTATCCCGTGGGCAGGCTTGACTATCATACTGAGGGATTGTTGCTCCTGACAAACGATGGCGATTTGGCCTATCACATACTCCATCCCGCGAAAAAAATACCTAAGACATATCAGGTCAAGGTCAAAGGAGATATATCGGATGTTGATCTGGATAAACTGCGCCGTGGCGTAAGGCTTGAAGACGGCGTAACCGCACCGGCCGGAATAAAGAGAATGAGAAGTAAGGACACCGTGTCAAACACGTGGCTTGAGATGACCATCTATGAAGGGAGAAAACGCCAGATACGCCGCATGTTTACTTATGTAAAACACCCCGTGGCAAAGCTGAAACGGGTTGCAATAAATGGAATAACACTGGGAAACCTGAAATCAGGCCAGTGGGCTTACCTGACGCAGGAAGAGTTATATTCAATATTCAAAGAGGTTGGCATGAAAAACGGCGGGAGGGAACATGTACCGTGATATAGGCTGCGGTGAGATAGATTTAACATATGTGGGGAAAGAAGTGGTGATGAGCGGGTGGGTGTTTCGCAGCCGCGACCACGGAGGGCTGATATTTTGCGATTTGCGAGACCGAACGGGTGTGGCCCAGCTCGTATTCAGCCCTGATCACGGCGAGGCGGCTATCCACAAGACAGCCCATCATCTGAGGGCCGAATACGTAATCACCATCAGAGGAGATGTGCGCGAAAGACCCCAAGGCACTGAAAATCCCGACATCCCAACCGGCGGCGTCGAGGTCTATGTAACGGGGCTTGAGATATTAAACAAGTCTGACCCCCTGCCCTTTCAGCTTGACCAGGATATCGAGATTGCTGAGTCCAATCGCTTAAAATATCGTTACCTTGATCTTCGCAGACCGGAGATGTTGAAAAATATTGTCATGCGCCATAAGACGTGCAAGGCCGTCAGGGACTATCTTAATGATAAGGGTTTTCTGGAGATAGAAACCCCTGTACTGACGAAGTCAACGCCGGAGGGGGCACGTGATTATCTTGTGCCGGCACGTATGTCGCCGGGGTGTTTTTACGCCCTGCCGCAGTCGCCTCAGCTCTTTAAGCAACTCCTTATGGTAGCCGGCATGGAGAGATATTATCAAATAGTAAGGTGTTTTCGTGACGAGGATTTACGGGCGGACAGGCAGCCGGAATTTACGCAGATAGATATGGAGATGTCCTTTGTCTCAGTTGACGACGTAATAACCCTGGTTGAGGGCCTTATAAAGAAGGTATTTAATGAGATCAGAGGCGAGGAGCTGTCCACTCCATTTGAGAGACTTTCGTATAGTAAGGCGATGGAGCGTTTCGGCAACGACAAGCCGGATATGAGGTTTGAACTTGAGCTTAAGGACATGGCCGACTTGGCGTCCATGAGTTCGTTTAAGGTATTTCTTGACGCGCTGTCATCGGGCGGGCGGGTTAAGGGCCTGCTTGGAAAGGGCATGGCGAGCTATTCACGGCGTGAAACTGATCTGCTGACGGCTGAGGCACAGTCACTTGGGGCGAAGGGCCTCGCATGGATAAAGGTAAAGGAAGGGTTTGAGTCGCCTATATTAAAATTCTTTCCTGATGATGTCGTACGGCAAATGGCCGACAGGCTTCAGGCGGCCCCCGGCGATATGATGCTATTTGTGGCAGACAAAGAACGAGTAGTTAATGACGTGTTAAGCCGTATGCGCCTTGACATTGCAAAAAAACAGAGTCTCATTCCCGCAGTGGATAAATTCGTCTGGATAACAGACTTCCCCCTGTTTGAGTGGAACGAGGAGGACGCCAGA
>JADFYL010000143.1 GCA_015233045.1 Nitrospirota bacterium
TAACCAAAGTAAGGCATTTTATAAGCATCCCAAACCAGATATTCGCATTTTTCAATGACTTAGTTTCTCGTGTTTCTACTATAAACGAGAAATACGGAGTAGTAGTTGACATAGATTTGGAGAAATTCTTTGACCGTGTAAACCATGACAAACTGATAGGTCTGCTATGCAAGAAGGCGGCAGACAAAAGGGTACTTAGACTAATAAGGGGATACCTTGAATCATGGGTTATGGAAAGAGGACTATCATCGCCAACGGACGAAGGCACACCGCAAGGCGGACCACTGAGTCCACTGTTGTCCAACGTGACGCTCCATTATGTCACACATCAAGACCTGACACCTAACTTCACCGCATTTGTAAACATGCCATGACAGTTGGTCTTGAGGCTCACCTATGCGCAGGTGAACCTCACGATGACATTGTTACTTTTCACATTCTGAGGCAACTACCACGCAATTATGATCGCAGTTCTCAATGGCCTTTTCGTCTGCTGTTTCTTTATCCGCGCCCCATCCAACTCCAAAGTACTTAGTGCTCATAGCAACCGCGCCGCATGACTCAAACCAGACGCGGAACTTACACTCCGTACCACCGTGGTTCTTACATGCCTTCATCGCACATGCCTTAGCCGTGTCTTTATCGTCCGCACCAGTACAAACACCATACATTTGCTCTTCCTCGGAAATTGCAATCGCCCCTGTGGCAAATGCCTTCCCTGAATAGCTGACGCCGACAACCAGAACCAACATCAGCAAATACACAAACTTTTTCATGTTGACCTCCTGATAGAATTTAGGCGGCCAAACCGCCTGGTTCGAATGAACCCTGCGGATATGGTAGCAGCACTACCGCCAATAAGTCAAGATGTTATATGCCAAAAATGGAGATGTCCTGTTAGGTAAAATACAGGTATTGTATACACATGGCTGTACAGTTCGCGGCATTGTACGTATCTTATTTAGATTGCTGTAGCTGCCTGTCGTTTAGTGGTTGGACAGGTCTGGCGTTGTTACCAACTACAGAAATAAATTTATCTATCTGAGCCCTCGACACTTCTATGGGGCTGTTGACAACATTCCAACTTACGCCCTCGCTGCATGGAGGTGTGGTCAAAGACCCGCTGTAAACGAAAATACTATCCATTTCAGGCAAAAGGGCAGACGCGTTGATATTAACCGAAGGTACGGACCTTTCCTCATTGACCTTATCGGGCAGATTATCCCATAGTGTCTTTATAGCGGCGTTTTCCTTTCCCTCGGTCATGAATACACCCAAAACCGCCAGTTCACCCTTATCGTTTTTATGTACCAAATGCAGTTCCATGGGATATGACTTATTGGTAACGGTATGTTCGCTTGGATGATGAAAATGAAACTGAATTAACTGGTAAGTCTTTCCGTTTATAGCAATGGTACTGCCGGGGGCATAATTAACCTGTATAGTGTGGCCGTTGTTGATTATCTTTAATGGGACTGCTTTGTAATCAACCTTATAGACAATCTTCTTGTCGGCGTTTTTCGATTCTTTGATGTCAACCGGGGACTGGTGTTTGCCAGTTTTACATACCGCGTACTCGGTTGCCAGCTCACCCCACTTAACAGGCCCGCTATCTCCTTCATAGGTCCAGTGTGACTGATGCCCCTCCTTCGCGTGTCCAGCTTCTTTATCTCCGGCAAAACCACTCCCCGCAAAGACAAACAACGCCGCAAACAAAATACACCCATAAACTCCAATATTGCTCATACTAAATCTGTTTTTCATACTAACCGTCATAAACATGGTCCTCCATCTGGTTTTTTCTATGACACAAATAGTGGGAATCCCACTTCCTATATTATACCATTTTTTTCAGTTCTATAAGCCTCGCCGAGATGTAACTTACCAGTTCGTCCAGTCCCTGGTGAGCTACGGCTGAGATTGCGAAAAAGGGAATTTCATGTTCGGTGCAGTGCTGCCTTAAAATGTCCAGCCGCTGCCCCGCCCCCGCAATATCGAGTTTAGTGCCCACGATAACCTGTTCTTTAGAGATTAGTGTCTCATGGTAAAAACCAAGCTCCTGATTAATTACACCGAGTATGTCAACAGGGTCATCCTCAATATGTTCTGATATATCCACCAGATGAATCAGCAGCGAGGTTCTCTCGGCATGGCGCAAAAACTGTAGTCCAAGCCCTGCCCCATCGTGCGCCCCCCCGATGATTCCCGGAATATCGGCCACAGTAAAACTCATGTAATCTTTCAGCTTCACCACGCCAAGGTTGGGCACAAGGGTGGTGAACGGATATGGACCTATCTTTGGCCTTGCCGCCGAGATTGCCGCAATCAGCGTGGACTTGCCGGCATTGGGCATCCCGATTAGCCCCGCGTCGGCAATTAATTTTAACTCCAGGATGAGGCCGGCCTCTTCGCCGTCTTCGCCGGGTTGGGCAAACTTTGGGGACTGGTATGTTGAGCTTTTAAAGTGGGCATTGCCCTTGCCCCCTCTTCCCCCTTTTAGTACGATGGCCTCTTGCGCGTCTGCCGTGAGGTCTGCGATTATCTCCTCTGTGGTGGCATTTTTGACCACTGTGCCGGTGGGAACCTTAATTATGAGGTCTTCCCCTGCGGCACCGTGCTTGTTACTTCCCTTGCCGTGGCCGCCGTTTCTGGCCTTGTAGTGCTTTTTATATCTATGGTCGAGCAGGGTATTTAACTGCGCGTCTGCCTTGAAGATTATATCTGCGCCCTTGCCGCCATCACCGCCGTCAGGGCCACCCTTGGGTTTGAATTTTTCCCTGAGAAAACTTATACATCCCCTTCCACCATGGCCAGCCTTTGCGTAAACAGATACATAATCTACAAATTTCATAACCCGCCCGATGAGACTTGTGCCCCCGTGTGGCGGGTAGCGCCAGATAAGTTACCGCAAGAAATAAAAACGGGGAGCACGCCCCCTCCCCCCGTTAAAACATAAATATATCTTATTTGTCTCAGGCTTGAACCGCTAAGGGATATACGCTTATTTTCTGTCTCGTCTTGTCCTTTCTCTCGAATTTAACAACGCCGTCTACTTTTGCGAACAACGTATCGTCAGAGCCTATGCCTACGTTTGTGCCGGGGTGAAACTGCGTCCCGCGCTGCCTGACGAGGATGCTGCCAGCGGTGACGGCCTGGCCTCCGTACCTTTTAATCCCCAGACGTTTTGCCTTGCTGTCTCTTCCGTTTCTTGTGCTTCCAACACCTTTTTTGTGTGCCACGGTTAACCTCCGATTATATCTTCAATCTTTATCTTTGTATATGGCTGCCTGTGGACTATGTGTTTTCTGTGGGCCTTTCTCGGTTTCATTTTAAACACCTCAACCTTCTTATCCCTGCCACCAGAAACCACAAGGGCCTTTACCGCCGCGCCCTCCACATATGGCTTTCCTATGAATAACTTCTCATCTTTATAAAGCAACAGCACTTTATCAATTGTGATAGAGTCGCCATCGTTACCCTCGATTTTTTCCACCTTAAGTATCTCGTTGTTTACAACCCTGTGCTGCTTACCACCCATTTCTATTATAGCGTACATCGTGTACCGGCCTCCTTGCGTAATTAAGCTCTCACCAAACATACTAGAACAGGTATTAGAGCATAAATTATATTATTTTGTCAAAATTAAATTATGGAGCGCGCCGTGAACTATTGGCACGAGGCCGAGCCAACGTCACATGATGTTATTGGCCTGCCGTTTTTGTCCCTGAGTGTCACGCCCCAACTGTCGCCCACCGGCTCAATAGTCGCAAACCCGAAGGTTGACACGCTCTTTATGTCTTTCAGGGTCTTTAAACCGATTCTGTAGCCCCGCACTCTTGCCGATATGGCAGGGTCGAGCAGGGTGCCGCCATTACCGATGATAAACTGAGGCGGTGTGCCTTGTTCGTTAAAGCTGAACATATCAAACACGTTAAGGTGTCCGGAGATAATCATATCGTACTTCAACAGTAGCGCGTCCCATTGGGCAGACCTGAACGCGGTTTGAAGCGTGTGGTTCAGTGTAGAGAGGCTGTCCTGATGATTTGCCTCGTTTGGGTTTTGAGCCAATGCCCAAACCGGCCTGTGGGTAAGAAACCAGCGGTGCCTTGATGCGGTGTTTTCAAGTGTCTTAATGTATGAGGAATATTTGCTGACTTTAGCCGCCGCGTATGAGCCATCGTCAGCGCTTGTGGAGTCCATTACGCTCAGCGTAAGGGTATCAAGGACGACGTTATAAGGCTGCGAGAAATTTTCACATTTCTCTGAGTATGGAAATGGGTCAAGAAGCCGAAACCATCCCTTTGGATTAAGTACGCAGTTTTCTCTGTCGCCCCTTAAGAATATCCACGGGGCAGTGGGCAGCAGATTGCGCGCGGGTAAGAAGAGGTCTGCCTCCCATGTGTCCCAGATGTCGCCATGAGGGCTTCGGCGGCAGCCATCGTTGTCATAGGGACAGAGGGAATCTCTGTACGTATAATTCCCTACATGGATGATTAAGTCTGGCTTATATTGGGTGGCTGCCCCTGCAATATCTGGAAATGGCCACGCGACGCTGTTATTACAGCTCTGTGCGTCATCGTCAGTAATCTTGCACCCCGTGTCTCCTATTACCAAAATGCGGGAGGGCGATTTTTTTAACAATGGCAGAGCCGTGCCTTCAACTGATACGCTTTTTGCGTCAGGAGGGATTTCCACCTCACACACCGTAACCTCCCATTTGCCCTTCTCTTCGATGTTCACGTTTGCAGGGCGCGTACGCATGGATACGGGTACTGAGTCAATGGCGGCGTCGGGGCATATAGTCCCTTTTGTCACAGCCCTCGCAATGGCACTGCCGTTAGGACCAAGCTCCACCCATTTGTATAAGGGCTTATCATACCTCGTGGGCTTCGCAGACGGGGGCTGCACGACGTTCCCGCCGCACTGAGACAGAAACGGCAGGATAAACACCCAGCAGAGCGGGCGCCAAAAGAGCAGGCGTTTTAGTAAATAAAATTGCTTTTTCACAGCGTGCCAGTATGATAATACAAATACGGTGATAAGTCAAGCGCAATCAAAATTGGGTAGTAGGTCAATTTGAAATTAAAGAGTCTTGCTATGATTGAACGGATATGCTTCACTAAATCATGGATAAGAA
>JADFYL010000144.1 GCA_015233045.1 Nitrospirota bacterium
AGGGATTTGTCCCTGTTAAGACAAGTTTGGGGATGTCGGAGCGGAATCGGCGTAATGTTAAATAAAAGAGTATCTTTCCCAAGAGCCTGTAAACAATTTGCCCTGACACAGATTCATAAAATGTCTGCCCTGCCTCATATACTTCAATTCCCTGCCTTGCCGCCCATGCGAGCAGTGCCTTATTAAAGGCGGAGTTTCCCCCAACTTCAGTTCTCAACGAGTTGCCAACATGTGGCCGGATAGCCTTCACAGCCTCTGACAGCTCATGTACGAAGAACGTGGAATCCACATCAATAAGATGAAGGTGTCCAACACGGTGAATGGTAGAGAGGTCGTACAATATCTCTTTTACCCTTGATTTCAGAAGTTGTTGTCTGGGGACAATCCACAAGTCGTCAGGCGTGGATATTTGAACAATTGCAGGATAGGTCTTATATCTATGTTCTTTCGACACCTTTTCCGATATCGGCGTCCTCCAAATAACGGCGTCTCTCATATTGCATGTCACAAAATAATCGGCACCCATTGCCCTTGCCTTTCGGGCAGAAACCTCAAGCAGTTCTTTATCTTCAACCGGTGTAACCAGCGTTTTTAATTCCCAACCGCAAAATCCCTGAGTAGCATTCCTGTTAAGCCAGAGCTGAACGTCAGGGAATCTCGTCTCGTTTTCCGCAACCTTTAGAGAAGCCTCTGATGAGGCAACTTCAAATGGATACTCACCGTCTTTCAAAAACTCGTTAAGCCACGATATTACCTGGCCTGTGAATTCCCTTTCGTTGGATTTAATGTCTGACACAACTCATTCCCATTCGATTGTGCCCGGGGGCTTGCTCGTTATGTCATAAACTACGCGGTTTACTCCTTTTACTTCGTTTATTATGCGGTTAGAGATTATTGAGAGCGTCTCATATGGCACACGCGCCCAGTCTGCTGTCATGCCGTCAACACTGTTTACCGCCCTCATGGCGATGGTGTAGTCATATGTCCTTTCGTCTCCCATTACGCCCACTGTCCTAAGCGGCAGGAGCACGGCAAAGGACTGCCATATCTCGCGATAGAGCACGGCATTTTTAATCTCCTCTATAACAATCGCATCAGCATCCCTCAATATTCGCAGCCTCTCTGCACTCAACTCCCCTATACACCTGATCGCAAGCCCCGGTCCGGGAAACGGCTGGCGATAACATATCTCATCAGGAAGGCCAAGCTCCTTCCCTATCTCCCTTACCTCGTCTTTAAACAGCTCTCGTAACGGTTCGATAAGTTTTAAGTTCATCACATCAGGCAGTCCGCCTACGTTGTGATGGGATTTAATAGTTGCCGATGGGCCTTTAAACGATACGCTCTCGATTACGTCAGGGTAGAGCGTGCCCTGTGCAAGATATTCCACGCCACCTATCTTTTTTGCCTCTTCCTCAAATACCGCGATAAACTCCCTGCCGATTATTTTTCGTTTTTGCTCCGGGTCGGTAACACCGCTGAGCTTATCTAAAAACCTCGTTTCCGCGTCAACCACAATAAGATTCAGATTGAAATGCCTTTGAAAGGTATCTATGACCTTTGCCTTTTCGTTTTTTCTTAGCAGACCGTTATCTACAAATATGCAATGAAGGCGCGGCCCTATGGCCTTGTGTATCAATATCGCGGCAACAGATGAGTCAACCCCGCCGCTTAACGCGCAGACGACATCTCCACCGTCGGCCTTCCGCCTTATCGCCTCTACCGCGTGCTCTATAAATGACGACATCTGCCACTTAGAAGAGCACTTACAAGTACCGTGGACGAAATTATCCAGAATCTTATCCCCCTCATGGGTATGAGCAACCTCTGGATGGAACTGTAGGGCATAGATTTTTCTGCCCTCATCCGCTATTGCCGCATGAGGGGAATTGGAGGTGTGGGCAATTGATTGAAACCCCACGGGCAACGTCTTTACGCTGTCGCCGTGGCTCATCCACACAATTGAACCCTCGCTCAACCCCGCGAGAAGCCCGGTGCCGTTGTCCATATTCAGGGCTGCCCTTCCATATTCGCGCCTCTGCGCCCTTTCCACCTCGCCACCCAGCAGGTGGACAATTAGCTGCATCCCGTAGCAAATTCCAAGAATGGGGACGCCTAACTCAAAAATTGATTTATCCACAATCGGGGCGTCTTTTTCATATATGCTTGCCGGGCCTCCCGAAAGTACAATCCCATTTGCCCCGAAGTCTTTTATTTTATTTATCGGGGTGTTATATGGTACAATCTCTGAATATACTTTACGTTCCCTGATACGCCGCGCAATGAGCTGTGTGTATTGTGAGCCGAAGTCCAGAACCAGTATTTTGTCATATATTTCATCCATACGCCCTACTCCGCCCTGTAGTTTGGGGATTCCTTCGTTATGATAACATCATGAACATGGCTTTCACGTAGGCCGGCGTTGGTGATTTGAATAAACCGGCATGTCTCCCTCAACTCATTTAATGAGACCGAACCACAGTATCCCATCCCTGAACGCAACCCCCCAACAAGTTGATAGATCATCTCGTTTATAGGCCCCCTGTCTGGAACCCTGCCCTCAACACCCTCAGGGACGAGTTTACTTAGGGACTTGACGTCCTCCTGCATGTAGCGGTCTCTGGCGGCGTTTGCGTCGGCCATCGCGCTCAACGACCCCATCCCCCTGTAAACCTTATAAGTCCTGCCCTGATAAAGGATCGTCTCACCCGGAGATTCCTCCGCGCCGGCAAACAGGTTTCCAATCATAACGGCACTAGCCCCAGCGGCAAGGGCCTTGGTTATGTCGCCCGAATATTTTATCCCGCCATCAGCGATAACAGGAATGCCGCGCGCGGCCGCCTCCGCACACGTGTCCATAATGGCCGTTATCTGAGGAACGCCCACGCCGGCCACTATCCTTGTCGTGCATATTGAGCCAGGCCCAACGCCTACCTTTATGGCATCCGCCCCCGCGTCAATAAGGTCTCTCGCCGCGTCCTTTGTGGCAACATTACCGGCTATTATGGCAATATTAAACCTCCTCTTCAGGTTTCCAATCGTTTCGATTACAGACGCCGTATGTCCGTGTGCCGTGTCAATAGCGACGATATCCACACCGTTGTCTATTAGCAGCTCTGTGCGAATCATCGCGTCTGCGCCCACGCCCACTGCCGCCCCTACCCTCAAACGACCAAAGCTGTCCTTGCAGGCACAGGGGTATTTCTTTTTCTTTTCGATATCCTTTATTGTTATCAACCCCTTGAGGCGAAAATCTTTGTCAACGATAGGGAGTTTCTCAATCTTATGTTTGTGCAGAAGCTCCTTGGCGCTGTCCAAATCCGTACCTTCGGCGGCGGTGACCAGATTTTTCGAGGTCATCACGTCTCTGACTGGTTTTGTCAGGTCTGTCTCAAAGCGTAAGTCCCTGTTTGTCAATATGCCGATTAATATTCCATCTCGTGTTACGGGCACGCCTGAAATCCTGAATTTTTCCATTTGAACAAGGGCGTCACCGACAGGGGCGTCGGGGGATACGGTTATCGGGGATACGATCATGCCGCTTTCAGATTTCTTTACCTTATTTATCTCTGATGCCTGATTTTCGGGGGTCATGGCCTTGTGTATTATGCCTATACCGCCCTCTCTGGCAATGGCAATGGCAAGGCGAGACTCGGTAACGGTGTCCATTGCCGCGCTCATCAGCGGGATATTCATCTTTATATCCCTTGTTATGTAGGTCTCCACATTGACCTGCGACGGCAGCACGCTTGCCTTCCTCGGCACTAACAGCACATCGTCAAACGTCAACCCTAATTTGATATCCTCTATAATCATCGTTTTTCCCTCATAAGTTGTTCCGGGTTATTAAGAAATCCTCAGCTTCGTGGGATTTTAGCATTTCGAGGGGATTTATAGCAAATCGCGGGACAGCAACAACAGGGCAAGCTCAAATCCAGCTTCCGGCGGGCATAGCGCCGAGGTATTGCATCAGTACGTCAAATCTTCGCACTTGTGGATATTAAAATCTATATTTGTGAAATGGTATGTTACCTCGCCATCATCTATTTCTTTGCCTTTGTCATTGACTAATGTTTGTTCTATCGTGAAACTAAACTTTATCTTAATGTTATCTAAGTTAACGCCAGGACGAGTCTTTATTACCACGAAATCATCATAGAAAAAATCTATATCCAAACCACAAGGTGCATTCCACTTATAGCCGCGATAATGGCCACTGTAATTCCTGTATTTATCCACTTCAAAGATAAATCCAAATGGAGATGGAGCATGTAGGATACTGTGTATTTTGGCATTGCTTACGTGAAAATCAAAGCCGACCACACGGTTAATAATTTTGCCGCTTTTGGGTAATTGATTCAACGACACGTAGAAGAGGCCGTCATCCCCCTCGGCAAAAGAAAAGGCGAACAAGAGGATTGCCAGTATGATTAATGTCTTTGCGGCGTTAAGCATTTGTTTATCTTTTTTAAAGTAAAATCTTCATTATCAATGTTTAATACAGGAAAGCCAATGCCGATACCGCCTTCTTTTTTCATATATATTGCTCTCATATTTACACGTATCTTATCATCGGATTTATTTTTGGGTTGTCTGATAATAACTAATTTTTTGAAATCTTTATATTTTATGAAATCTTTATCAGACTTTGCCGCGGCGGTCATGATAGAAGCGACTCCCCAAGAGTTATCATAATTAGTAATATCATATACCCATGACGAGGGTAGAAACGGCTTGTCGTATATATAAGCATAGCGAATAGTCAACTCAAATGCCCTAACTCTGTCAGTTTTATAATGCTGGCCATGATTATACAATACATAATAATACGTGTCTTTACATTCAGACGCGACACCATTAACGGCAACCAGCATCACCGCCGACACTGTCAGCAGTATAGCCAGTCTATTTGTGATGGTAATGCAGTTCAATATCATATTACCCTAATTTGTTAATCATTTTTATTGATTGATGCTCATACAGTTAATACGTCTACCAGTGATACAACTTCAGGTGTTTATGAATTTCCTTTATTTTAAAGTCTTTGGCATCCAGAAGCAGTATCTTAGT
>JADFYL010000022.1 GCA_015233045.1 Nitrospirota bacterium
CGGGGCGGGCAGTGGAGGCCGCGGGGGATGTGGATGTATTGCTGCTGGATAAGACCGGCACTATAACGCTTGGCAACAGACACGCCACTGAGTTTATACCAGTAAAAGGAATACCCGTAAAAACGCTTGCCGATGCGGCTCAACTTGCGTCCCTCTCTGATGAAACTCCTGAAGGGCGCAGTATAGTCGTCCTTGCCAAAAATGAGTACGGTATCAGAGAGCGTAATATAAGCACCCTTCATGCCGTATTCGTGCCATTTTCCGCGCACACGCGCATGAGCGGTGTGAACATGGATGGGGTAGAAATACGCAAGGGTGCCTCCGATGCCGTGGCGGAGTACGTAAAAAAGCAGGGCGGGGTATTCCCCGGTGAGGCCACAAGCATCGTAGAGGGCATAGCCCGTGAAGGCGCTACCCCATTAGTTGTGGCACAGGGGAAAAGTGTTTTAGGCGTCATTCGTCTGAAGGATATAGTCAAGGGGGGCATAAAAGAGCGATTTGCGGAACTCAGGCATATGGGAATCAAGACCATTATGATTACCGGCGATAATCCCCTTACGGCAGCCGCGGTTGCGGCCGACGCCGGAGTTGACGATTTTCTGGCCGAGGCAACCCCTGAGGCCAAATTAAAACTCATACGAGACTATCAGACAGGCGGCAAATTAGTCGCCATGACAGGAGACGGCACAAACGACGCCCCTGCCCTTGCTCAGGCCGATGTCGCCGTTGCGATGAACACGGGCACTCAGGCGGCTAAAGAGGCCGGCAACATGGTTGATCTGGACTCCAACCCTACCAAGCTCATAGAAATAGTTGAAATCGGCAAGCAGCTCCTTATTACCCGCGGCACGTTGACCACATTTAGCATTGCTAACGACGTGGCAAAGTACTTTGCCATTCTACCCGCGGCGTTTTTGGGTATTTACCCTGAACTTGGCACTCTTAATATCATGAGATTGGCCACCCCTCACAGCGCCATACTGTCGGCTGTAATCTTCAATGCCATTATTATCGTGATATTGATTCCACTTGCCCTAAAGGGCGTAAAATATCGCCCGCTTGGCGCTCATGCCCTCTTAAGGAATAACCTTCTGATCTATGGGCTTGGGGGTGTTGTCATGCCGTTTATCGGGATAAAGTTAATTGATATGTTAATCGGTGTGTTGAATATATTTTAAAGGAGGATAGATTATGGCAGTTATCAGAACGTCCATCATATCGCTGGTTGTCTTTACGGTAATGTTAGGGATTGTTTACCCTGTGGCAATGACAGGTGTCTCGCAGGCGCTATTTACGGATAAGGCAAACGGGAGCGTTATTGTAAAAAACGGCAAGGCAGTTGGGTCCGCCCTCATAGGACAGCCGTTTAGCGATCCCAAGTATTTTTGGAGCAGGCCATCGGCCACTACGCCGTATCCATATAACGCCAGCTCATCTTCGGGGTCGAACCTGGGCCAAAACAATCCCGACCTTCAGAAGGCATTATCTGACAGGATTGCCGCGTTAAAAGCGGTTGACCCCGAAAATACGGGGCCGATACCAGTTGATTTAATCACCGCGTCGGGAAGCGGCCTTGACCCTCATATCAGCCCCGCTGCGGCACTTTATCAGGTACGCCGCGTTGCGAAACAAAGAGGCATAGGCGAGGGGATAGTTTTGTCGCTTGTCGAGACTTATAAAGAATCCCGGCAGTTGGGAATTTTGGGAGATCCAGTAGTTAACGTTGTAAAATTAAACATGGCCCTTGACGACTTGGGAGTTAGACGAGCCAGGCGTTAAATAAGCCCGCTGAAAGGCCGACGCGGTGTTGTTGAAATATATAGGGGGATATGATATAGTAAAGCCATGAGCGTGATAGCGATGCCCAGGTCATTACGAGAGAAATTAGGCGATGACGATTTAATCACCATTATCTAATAAAGTGGGGATGGGGTCTCGTTTGAACATGGCAACTAAAGACGATATTGGGGAAGTAAAAGACGAGATTAAGGAAGTAAGAGACGATGTGTCCAGACTTGAAGTCAAAATGGAATCAATCAAGGAATTAATCAGGAAATCCAAAGTAGATTCCATCAAATGGATGTTTGCCCTATGGGCAAGCCAAATCGGCATAATGATAGCCGCCCTAAGGTTTTTTATAAAGTAATTTGATATAAGCTGTTAATCCACTCATCAACCGCAGTAATGGTGCCATTAAAAGTGTGAGAATATAGACGATATGGAAGAACAACGACCATCGCCTGATGCCCTGTTGGCACAGCTTAAACAGGACGAGGCGCGTAACCGTCAGGGCAATCTGAAGATTTTCTTCGGCTCTGCCCCCGGCGTGGGAAAGACCTATGCCATGCTTGAGGCCGCCAGGCAAAAGAAGTCCGAAGGCGTGGATGTCGTCGTTGGAATAGTGGAGACGCACAAACGCAAAGAAACAGAGCAACTCCTTGACGGCCTTGAGGTAATACAACGTAAGGGAATCGAATACCGCGGCTCTGTCTTGTATGAATTTGACATTGACCAGGCCCTTAAACGCGCCCCCGCGCTCATCCTTATGGATGAGCTTGCCCATACCAACGCCCCGGAGAGCCGCCACAAAAAGAGATGGCAAGACGTGTTTGAACTCCTTGAAGCTGGTATGGACGTTTACTCCACGCTCAATGTTCAGCATGTGGAGAGCCTCAGCGATGTTGTTACACAAATTACCGGCATAGAGATAAGGGAGACGCTGCCTGATTTAGTCATAGAACGGGCAGATGAGATTGCCCTTGTTGATATCACCCCTGATGAGTTATTACAACGGCTTAAGGATGGCAAGGTCTATATGCCTGAGCTGGCAGATGCTGCAAGGGGGAATTTTTTCAGGATGGGCAACCTGCTTGCCCTCAGAGAACTTGCCCTTCGCACAACCGCGGGGCGCGTTGATGAGCAGATGCAGAGTTATCGTGAGGGAAAGAGCGTCAAAGAGGTGTGGCCGGCCTCCGAGCGGATTCTGGTAAGCATAAGCTCAAACCCTCGCTCTATACGTCTGATACGGGCGGCAAAGAGGATGGCCACCGGCCTGAGAGCCGAGTGGATAGCCGTTAACGTGGAAGCCCCATCAAAGGTAAAACCCACCAAGGCTGACCTTGTAAAACTTGCCGGGCATATTCGCTTAGCCGAAACCCTTGGCGCTGAAACCGTAACTCTGTCCGCTCAAAAGGCCAGCGAGGAAATCCTGCACTATGCCAGAAGCCGCAATGTTACAAAGATAATCATTGGCAAGCCCGCGCACCCACGATGGAAAGATATTATATTCGGCTCCATGCTTGATGAGATAGTGCGTGGAAGCGGCGATATTGATGTGTACGTGATAAGCGGCGATAAGGGGCAGCCGATACCTGCGCCCGCTATAAAATCAAAAAAACAGACACTGGCGATGAGAGATATTACGCTTAGTGTCATCACAGTTGCGATATGTACCGCCGTTGACCAGTTGATGTACCAATATGTCGCATTGGCCGATATTGCCATGGTTTACCTGCTTGGTGTGGTGTTTACGGCAACACGGGCGGGGAAAATTCCGTCTTTCCTTACCACGTTGTTTGGCGTACTGGCGTTTGATTTTTTCTTCGTACCTCCGCGCTACAGCCTTCAGGTAAGCTCTCCCAGCTATCTTGTTACGTTTGCCGTGATGTTTTCCATAGCTCTTATTATAAGCAGACTTACGTCGCGGGTTAAGGCACAGGCCGATGTTGCGCGGCAGCGCCAGCAAACAACCGCGTCACTCTATAACCTAAGCCGCGGGCTGGTTAACGAACAGGACATTGACCATGTATGCGCACTTGTCATAAATCATGTAACTGAGGTCTTATCCTGCGCTTCGCTTGTGTTGCTTCCTGATGAGATGGGAAGACTGGGGCTTAAGGCGGCTTCGTCTGATGGCGTTGCGCTTGATCAAAAGGAACATAGCGTTGCAAAATGGTGTTTCGACCACAAACAGCGGGCTGGTTTTTCTACTGATACTCTGTCAGGCGCTAAGGCGATGTACCTGCCGCTTGTTGCGGGAGCTAAGGCCGTAGGGGTATTAGGAGTGCTTATTGAGCCTGGTCAGGAGTATTTTGATCAGGGACAAATTCACATATTGGAGAGTTTTGCAAACCAGACAGCCGTAACCATAGAGAGGATAATGCTTGCAAACGAGGCTCAACACGCCATGCTGAAGGCCGAAACTGAAACCATGCGCAACACGCTTCTCAGCTCCATCTCACATGATCTGCGCACACCGCTTGCGGCCATTACCGGGTCTGCCTCCACCCTGCTCGAAAAAGACATGGCCTTCAACTCCAGCGAAAAACATGAACTGCTTCTGACCATATACGAGGAGGCTGAGCATCTTAACCAGATAATCCGAAATATCCTCAACATGACACGCATAGAGGCTGGGGGCATAACCGTAAAAAAACAGTGGCAGTTCATCGAGGAAATCGTTGGGGCCGCGCTTAACCGCCTGTCAGAAAAGATAGGGGACAAACCTGTAGAGGTGAATTTCCCTGCGGACTTGCCGATGCTTTTTTTTGATCCGCTGTTGATTGAGCAGGTGATGATGAATCTCATTGATAACGCTGTTAAATACACGCCGCATGATACACCCATAGAGCTTTTGGCAGCCGTTAAAGAAACCAACGTTGTTGTGGAAGTCAAAGACAGGGGGCCGGGGGTGCAGCCCGGTGAAGAGGAACGGATATTTGATAAGTTTGTGCGCGGCTCTTCTAAAGGCGGGGGCATAGGGCTTGGGCTGACCATCTGCCGGGCTGTTATAACTGCCCATGGAGGACAAATAAGCGCTCAAAACAGGCAAGGAGGAGGCGCAGTGTTTAGTTTTTCGCTGCCTGTTGAAAATCAACCTGACACGTCGGCTCAACCAATGGGGGAGAGATAAGTTGGAAAACGGCCTGATTCTCCTTATAGAGGATGAGACTCAAATGCTGCGCTTCCTGCGTATAACAATCAAGGGGCATGGGTACAGGCTTATAGAAGCCGAAACGGCAAAGGATGGATTAATGCAGGCCGCAATGCGCAACCCCGACGTCATCTTACTTGACCTTGGACTTCCCGATATGGATGGGATTGATGTAATAAAGCAGCTTCGCGGCTGGAATGAAGCCTCCATTATAGTCATCTCTGCAAGGGAGCAGGAGGAGGACAAGATAAGGGCGCTGGACACGGGGGCTGACGATTATCTTACAAAACCATTCAGCGCTGGTGAACTGCTTGCCCGCGTACGAGTGGCCTTCAGGCGCAAGACGCCACTGCAACAGGGAGAGCATATCTTTGCCGTTGGTGAAATAAAGGTTAATCTTGTTACGAGGCAGGTGTTTATTAAGGATGTCGAAACTCACTTAACCCCAATTGAGTACAGCCTGTTAACGGTACTCATTAAGAATGCCGGCAAGGTTGTGACGCATTCTCAACTGCTCAAAGAGGTCTGGGGGGCAAATTACGCCAATCAACCGCAATATCTGAGGGTTTACATGGCGCAGCTGCGCCGCAAGCTCGAATCCAACCCCGCGCGCCCAAGGTTTTTAGTAAATGAACCGGCAATAGGTTACAGACTTAAACTGCAATAGGGACAAGTTAACCTGACAGCCCGT
This sequence comes from Nitrospirota bacterium, assembly GCA_015233045.1. GTDB lineage: Bacteria > Nitrospirota > Thermodesulfovibrionia > Thermodesulfovibrionales > Magnetobacteriaceae > Magnetominusculus. The sequence continues at coordinate 5,625 of JADFYL010000022.1, forward strand.
TATGTCCCCTCCTAAATGTTTCCCCCGAATATCTCACTAATATTGACCCGCAGCCCGTCTATGACCTTAGACGTAACCACACCCTCAAGCGCCGCAAAGGAGCCTGCGGCCCTAAGACTTGTTAAAATATTGTAGAAATGAAAGCGGTTTGTGTGATAGTATATTACGATTCCTGTCTCTTTGCGGTAAATGGAATGCGTTGAAAGGAGAAAACTAAAGCGGGGGGATGATATATGGAAAAGGACATGTCAAAAAGCACGAAAAATGAGATACTGTCTGCCTATAACGAGTTATTGGTCAAAGTCAAAGAGCAAAAAACCATTGATAGGCAGGCTGAAAAAAAGAAACATGAAGAGAAAGATATAGTTGAGGCGGCATCAGATACCAGTATGGAGAAGATTGTAAAAAACCTTGCAAACATCAAAGTTGATATTGTGAATTCGCTTGACGGCCTCGAGGAGAAACTAATTGCCGAATATAAAACTCTGACTGGCCTTCAGCAGGCTATAAGCATTGAAAAGAGAAATCTCGAAGAAGTGCATGAAATAGCGGTCAATGCCGACAGCCTTGCGGCATTATTGCTCGCCCAGAAGGAGAGAAAGGAGAAGTTTGAATCGGAGATAACTCAAAAGAGACAGACTCTGGAAGACGAAATAACCGAGAAGAGGCTTCTGTGGAAAAAGGAGCAGTCAGAATACGAGGCAACGACAAAGGAAAAAGATGCTCTATCCAAGAAAGAGAAACAGCGCGCCGAGGAGGAGTATAACTACAGTTTCCAGTTGAAAAAGAAAAAAGAGGCTGACGAATACGAGACGAAAAAGACAGCCCAAGAGAAAGAGCTACAAGAAAAACGTGAAGCCTTTGACAGGGATATAGCGGAGAGAGTGTCTGCGCTTGCGGCAAAAGAGAAGGAGTATAACGAGCTAAAGACTAAGGCTGAAGCGTTCCCATTGCAACTTGAAAAGGCCGTTAAAGATGCAGAGAAGGCAGTGTTGAGTGGATTAGAAATGAAATATAAACACGAGGCAGCACTTCTATCAAAGGAAATTGAGGGAGAGAGAAAGCTCAACAAACAGATGGTCGAGTCTCTTCAGGCCAAGATTAAGGAGCAGGATGAGATGATACGCCAACTCACACAAAGGACAAGTGAGGCTGGACTTCAGGTGAGAGATATTGCGGTAAAGGCAATTGAAGGTGCCTCATCGCAGCGTGTGATAATAAGGGAACAGGAGAAAGGGGAGTGAACGCGGTGGTTTATCAGTGTGTGTGAGGCGCGGTGACTGGGGAATGTCAAGTTATTTGTGTAAACCCCGTTTTTGATAGGTGACATTTCTGACAATTTTACGTTACAGTGGTTTGGACGTGAGTGCATATAAGGATTGATTAAGAGTACATTATAGTAGAAATGCGGGCGTTTGTACTATGTGTCTGGCTATTTTTTAATATGGGGGGCTGCTTGTTATGCGGGTTGTAGATGTTCTGTTGGCCTGTGTCTTGATATTCCTATTCTTATCTGTTAACTCAACGCTTGCCGCAGAGAGTGATTTCGACAACAAAATAGATTATTTAATGCAACAAATAGATGAACTGAAAAGACAGGTGGAGGAGCTTAAGCAACAAAGGAAATTGACAGAAACAAGGATAGACAAAGTACAAGAAAAAACAGATAGTACAGAAACGAAGACAAATACTTTGCAAGATAAGCTTTCGTGGCTCGATGTAAGTGGAGATTACAGATTTAGAATAGATTACTTAAAAGGTTACACCCAATCTGCCAATATTCTTTCCAGTGGAATAGCCGAATATATTCACTCACAAACTGTAAAAAGTGATAGTTTGATGACAAACAGATTAGGGCTTAACTTGGGCGTACATGCAAGTGAAGACATAACCTTAAAAGCAAGGTTTGTTATGTACAAGACCTTTGGAATTCAAAACGAAAATGTAGTATCGGGTGAGGGTGGTTATTTTGGTGATAAAGCAAGTGTTTTTGATGCCAACATTGGAGAGATACCGACAGATACTATTTTAAGAGTCAATCAGGCATACGTCACATGGAGCAATATATTTGATTATCCTGTATGGGTTTCAGTAGGTAGACGCCCAACTACAACAGGTGTCCCAACAAATATCAGAGAAAATATTGAAAAAAATGGGACAGCAGGTTTTATTGGTTTGCTTGTAGATGCCGAGATAGATGGTTTAAGTTTAGGTTATTCCCCCTATATTGAGTATTTGCCGGGATTTTATGTAAAAATATGCGGTGGTAAATTTTCTAATAGTGTGAATAATCCTTCGTTTGTAGATACTTCTTTCATGGGTATTGATGTAGTACCGTATTACACTGAAAATACACGAATCGAATTAACAGCGTTGAAGGCAGCTAAACTTTATGCAGTACCTGAAAAACCAGAAACAAATATAGGTTCTAACGTCAATATCGGGGATATTGATTTGTATGGGTTTCTAATTAGCCACAAAATAACAAAATTTGGTTATGGAGATATAAACCTGTTTTTTTCTTTCGGGGTTGATATAACACACCCCAATAATAACCTGTATGCAGGCACTTATGGATTATTATGGGATACCTACTCAGGTAAGCGTGATCACACGGGCTATGCTTTTTACTTAGGTGGGAGATATGATATACCAACCGGCACTAAAATCGGATTAGAGTATAATTATGGTTCAAAATACTGGACAAATTTCACAATGGCTTCTGACGATATGTGGACAAGCAAGTTGGGAACAAGGGGTAATGTCTACGAAGCTTACCTGATACAGGATTTGCCTGTTATCCCTCTTACCAAAAGAGCCAAATCGTTTATACGAATAGGTTATCAATATTACAACTTTAATTATACGGGTACTAACCAATATACCGGATTTCCTTATAAGATTTCAGACGTACCAATTTCATACGCACCAGCGCTACTATTACAACCAATGAAACACGCACATGATATCTATGGAACTTTCAATGTGATGTTCTGAGATGGGGCCCGTTTCTAACCCCACCTCCGAAGAGCATTACCCTGTCAAATATAGCAGCTAAAAATTAAGCTCCAAAAAAATTAAGGACAACATATTACCTGCAACAGGGACAGCAGATGAAGGGGGAAGGTACGACAAAAAAAATAAAAATCTTGCTTTTTTTATAAACTACTTGCTACTATCCCGGTGTGGCGTGGGTAGAGACGGCGAAGAAGGACATCGTCATGATTTTAGGTGATTATGGTCGCGATGTTTTGCAGTTGGCTGTATTTTGTTGGTCTGTTGTTTTATTTTCGTTTTTGGCGAAATTAGTGGATAGGCGGGAACCAGTAGTCTTGTACGCAGGTATGTAAAGTACATTCGTCGGTGTTTTTGAATAAGAGGGAGGTAGTAAATGAAGAAATTGGCAGCTCTTATCTTTCTTTTGTTTGTGGCCGTGATGGTTGCGCCAGCCGATGCAGATCAATTTGAGAAGGATGGTTATATCATCGATGCCACCGTTACTTCTGAATGCCAGGGTGAGACTTGTACCGTTGTTGCGTCAGGTACGGTTTCTGGTAAAACGAGCTGTATCATACTTACTGTGAATATCTTTGCGGTGGATAATAATGGCAAAGAAGTGAAAATCAGTGCGGGAACCAGTCGAAGTGAAGGAGCCACGCCGTTGAAAGGCAAAGCTATGGTGAAAGGAGTCGGCGGCACGTGGACTATAAAGGGCGTTGAAACATCCTGCCACTGCGAATGAAATCCTAATAGAGGAATTTAATAAAGATGAAAGTTCGTTTCATTGTGCGTATGAGTTCTACAAATCGGGCTTCCCGATATAATGTGTCTTTCAAAGGAGTTAGTGTTATGAGACTTAAGAAGATGATTGCAGCGGCATGGGTTGTGCTAGTGTTTGCCGTAGTTCCGATGCTGTGTGCCGCTGAAGAGCCTAAGGCAGAGAGGGTATGGCCAGTTCAGGTTGATGAGATGGTGGCAAAGGTCAAAAAAGAGATCAAGCTCATAGACATGGAGGCGTTTAAGAAGATCGTTGACAACAAGGGCGACGCTATAATCATAGACGCCAGAGAGCCTGAGGAGTTTACAAGTGGCCATATCCCCGGAGCCGTCAACATCCCACGAGGTCTCGCTGAATTTAAGATATGGAAGGCGATCGCCGGATTTCCGGATAAGACCAATACCGCTCTAAAGCTCTATGTATATTGCAAACTCGGCGGCAGGGCCGCGCTGACAGTAAAGGCGCTGCGTGACGTAGGCTTTACCGATGTCACCGCGGTGGATATGAAGATAGCCGACTGGGTCAAGGCCAACTACCCTATAGAGAGATAGGGTTTATACAGCACATGCACAGCAAGGCGGTACGCGACAGTGCTGTCTTGCTGATATGTTCAAAAAATATGCGTCAGGAGGCGGCACTATGAATTGGTATCTAACGGTATTGAAAAAGTATGCGGTATTTAGCGGCAGGGCCAGAAGGAAAGAATACTGGATGTTTGTTCTTTTTAATTTCCTTATCATCATTGCGTTAAGCGTTGTTGGAGGCATTCTGGATTTTCGTCTGCTTACATCAATCTATCAGCTTGCAGTCCTCGTTCCTTCGATTGCCGCCGGTATTCGCCGTGTGCATGATGTTGGGAAAAGCGGGTGGTTTCTGCTTATACCTATCTACAATTTAATCTTAGCCTGCACAGAAGGCACTAAAGGCGATAATAAGTATGGCGCCGACCCAAAGGCGGCAACTGAAATCGCGGCAAGCTGAAATCAATAGCATTTTAAGGTTTGTATATATAATGTTATAATACCCAATGTCTTTTGACAAGAAGATAACGCGCAGGGCGTTTATTCGGGCTGCCGCCGGGGGGGCGTTGGCCTCCGGTCTTGCGGTTGGGGCAGTCTCCTGCGGCCCGAAAAATAGTCAGGAGGCGGCTGACGGGACAAAGGCCGCCGCGGATGTAAAGAAGATTGCAACCCAATGCCAGGGGTGCGGCGCCAACCGCTGCGGCATCTATGTCTATGTAAAAAACGGCCTGGTCTGGAAAGTCGAAGGCAACCCGCGCACATACAACAACGCGGGAACGGTCTGCCCGCGCGGCCACGCCTATATCAAGGAACTTTATAACCCTGACAGGATTAAACAGCCCCTCAAAAGGACAGCCGACGGCAAATACGAGCCTATCTCATGGGAGCAGGCGTTTGAGGAAATCTCCACAAAACTGAATCTCATCATCATGGATAACGGTCCTCAGTCGGTCTTCTGGGCGCAGTATCCTATGGCCAACATGCCCCTTGCCTTTAGATTTATGCACGCACTCGGCTCTCCAAATACGATTACCCACGGCGCCACGTGCTTTACCGCGCGGAACGCCGCCTTTAACGCCACATGCGGCGCCCTGCCCGACAATGACCTGAAAAACAGCCGCTATATAATATTGGTTGGCAGAAATCCCGCCGCAGGCGTCAAACTCCAGCAAATCAAAGACATCGCCGACGCCAAAAGGCATGGTGCGCGCCTTGTCGTCCTTGACCCGCGACACAGCGAGACGGCCGTCATCGCCGACGACTGGCTTGCCGTAAAGCCGGCAACAGATTTGGCCTTTCTGTTGGCCATGCTTAATGTAATCATCGAGGAAGGTCTCTATGACCATAGGTTCGTAGAAGAGCGCACCGTCGGCTTTGACAATCTCAGAGACGCCATTGTCACATATCCCCCCGAATGGGCGGAGAAAGTATGCGACATCCCAAAGGAAACCATATATCGCGTGGCGAGGGAATTCGCCTCCTATAAACCCCGTGCCCTTATTCACAGGGGCTATCACGGCGGCTACGGCGCGAGTTATTTTAACAGCTTTCAGACAGCGCGCACCGTGGCCATTTTAAATGCCATCATAGGCAATTACGAGGCCGTGGGAGGGCTTTTTATGCCACTTAAACCCACGCTTGGTGAGCTTGAAAAGGGCGGCCATCCTGCCCCGCATATCCCTGAAATCGAAAAGGCCGACGGCGCTGGCGTGCCCGGCAGATATCCCGCCGCCTCTTACTCCGATGGCATTGTGCAGGCCATCCCGGAGCTGGCCATCTCCGGTAAACTAAAGGCCGGGTTCGTCAATCACATGAACCCCATCAGAACCAATCCCAACCCCGAACGGGTCATTGCCGGATATAAGAAACTTGAGCTACTTGTCACCATTGACTGCTTCATGTCAGAGACCGCCGCCGCTTCGCATTACGTACTTCCTGAGTCATTTTTCCTTGAACGCGACGACCATGTGGATACCGTCCATTCAGGGCCAGTTGGCCAGCTCACTGTGGTCGCACAAGTTGTAAAGCCGATGTATGACACAAAACCCCTGCTTGATATTATCACCGGCCTGTCAAAGGGGCTTGGAATAGGAAAATATTTTAATTTTACGATGGACGAATTGAATGCACTGCGCCTTCAACCCTTCGGCGTATCGCTTGAGGAACTAAAGAGGGAGGGTGTCGTTGATGTCGGCCCGCGCTGGGTAGAGGGTTTTAAACCTTGTAAGACACCGTCGGGTAAGATTGAGTTTTATTCAAGCCAGCTTGCCTCATGGGGGCTTGACCCGATGCCGGGGTGGCAGGAGCCGCTGGTCTCACCAAATCCATCCGACAAAAATTCATTCAGGCTAATTCACGGCAAACAGGCCATTCACACACACTCTATGACCGCCAACGTGCCGTACCTGATGCAGTTAAGTGACCGTTATGACATGATACGCCTCTGGATTAACCGCCAGAGGGCGGAGGCCATCGGCCTCAAAGATGGCGATACGGTAGTTGTTGAATCGGACATCGGGAAGGGTTATGTGAAGGTGCGCCTGACCGGGGGACTTCATCCCTCTGCCGTGTGGATGCCAAGCGGCTACGGCATATTCTCTAAATACCTGAAAACGGCCTATGGAAAAGGCATCAACTACAACGATTTCCTGAACACGTACTTCGACCCCGCCGTTGGGCACGTAATGAGCAACGAGATAATCGTTCGGGTGTCAAAGGCATGAGCGCGCCCGTGAAATCAGGGAAATCGCCCAAATGGGCTATGCTCATTGATACCACAAAGTGCGTGGGGTGCCTGGCGTGCGTGGCGGCCTGCCATAACCAGAATGAACTGCCGGTTACGGAGTTTTTTAACCGCGTAGAGGAGCAGGAGTTCGGGCGTTTCCCGAACTATAACAGGAGATTTCTGCCCATGCAGTGCCAGCACTGCGACAATCCCCCCTGCGTCAGCGTCTGCCCCACAGGGGCGTCTTACAAGCGAAGCGACGGCATTGTGGCAATTGACACGCAGAGGTGCATCGGGTGTAAGTACTGCATCCTGAGCTGCCCATATAAGGCGAGGACTATTAACAGGGAGCACGGCTTCGTCCATAAGTGCGGCTTTTGTGCCGTATTACTACATAATAACGCCCTACCCGCCTGTGTCGGCACATGCCCAACGGGCGTGCGGGTCTTTGGGGATTTGAACGACCCCAACAGCGAAATATCGAACCTTGCCGCCTCAAAAAAAGTCGTTCAAATAGGAAAAGATTTAAACACAAAACCCTCAATTTATTATATCATAGGGTAGCGTCGGCTGGGTTGCCGGGATGATGGGGTTTGAATGAAAAGGATTGTTTTATCAATTTTGATATGGGTTTTGGCGTCATGCGCCTCCCAAAAGGGTAAGGACGCCACGGGGGCGGCGGGGCGGGATTCCTACGCTGGGCTGTGGGGTATGCTGGCCTTGTCAACGCCACCGGAGGTAAAGCCGCTTGTCGAAGGCGGCAAGGCCGTTTTTAAAGATGCCTCACACTCAACAGGCAAGGGTAAGATAGCGGTAGGAACAGCGTGAAGCTGACTGTGATTTCCCGGTTCGGGAAATAAAGGGGATGCGCCAGGGCATACACTGACAATGATATACTGGAGTTCTCTGATAACGTTCTACCTGTTTAGCGCCGGCGTCAGTGCCGGGGCTATGCTGCTGTCAATTGCCGCCGGTTTCATTGACCCGGTGAAGTACAAGAGGATTGTGACAACAGGGGCATATATCGCCCCGTTTCCGATAATGGCGGGGTTGATTATGCTGATCTTTGATTTAGAGAGGCCAGGGCTTTTCTGGCTCCTCCTTACGACATTCAAATATAAGTCAATTATGTCCATTGGGGCGTGGATAATAACCTTTTTCTCCACCGTGAGTATAATTTATTTTATCTTAAATCTTCAAAAAGACTATCTGAAATTAAAGACAAGGGCCACCGCGGTAAATGCCATAAAAATCGTGGGGCTTATCCTTTGTACGAGCGTTGCGCTATATACGGGGCTGCTCCTGTCAACGCTCACCGCGCGGCCATTTTGGAACACGCCAATGATTCCGGTGCTGCTGTTTGTTTCGGCGGTAATTGATGGACTTGCCGCAATATCTCTGGTGTTGTGCTTTAAACCGGATGAGGATAAAGGGTATATCAATACATTCATCCACACGGGGGATTTTGTCCTGCTGTATTTATTATTACTGTGTACGGTGATTTTTTTAATCGGCATTGGCAAGTCTACACAGAGCGCTGCGATCGCGCTTGGCATTGTTACAAGCGGGCAATTGAGTGCTTTATTTTGGGTTGGGTTTGTGGCGGTGGGGGTAGTGATACCATTTATCGCCGCCGCGTATAAGCTCTGCACGAAGATGAGGGTACACACTCCCTGGCTTAACTTTATATCGGCGTTGTTTGCGTTAACAGGTGGTTACATTGTTCGCGGTGTCATTATAGACGCGGGGCAACTGACACAGGCAATATTATTTTGAGGAGAGAGTAGAGGTTATGTTCGACGAGCAGGCACCCTATGAACAACTCTTATGTGAGATGCAGCGCCTTCGCGAATCGGAGGGAAAGTTCAGGCTGCTGCTTGATACCACGGGGGATTACATACTGATGGCAGACATGGAAACTGGCGTTATTCGCTACTGCAACGATAGATTCTCCGAGCTTCTTGGCATACCCGCGGCTGAGTTGCGGGGGATGGACCTCTATAAAATTTTCCCGGATGAGCAGAGAGAAATATGCGCGAGACGTCTGGAGGGCGGCCACGACAAACACATAGTAAGCGATATGTACCTAAGGCATCGGGAGGGCCGACACATACCCGTGGAACTCAGGACAAAGGCCGTAGAGATGGATGGCAGGGAAGTCCTTTGCGCTGTATTCAGAGACATTACCGCGCGTAAGATGCTGGACACGCAGCTCAAGAAAAACTGCCAGTTTCAGGCGATAATAAATTCAATCCTGCAGGTAGCCCTAAAACCTATTCCTTTGAGGAGGCAGCTTGACCTTATGCTGGAACTGATTCTGTCGTACCAGTGGCTGGCGTTTCACGCAAAGGGGAGTATTCATCTGGTTGAGAGCAACAGGCCGGAGACGCTTGTGATGTACGCGCAGAAAAACTTTGAAAGTGGACTGTTGAAACTCTGCAATGTGCTGCCATTTGGCAGATGCCTGTGTGGGTTGGCAGCCTCGACACGGGAGATAGTCTTTGCCAATACCATAGACGACCGGCATGAACACAGACCTCCGGGTATGGCGGCGCACGGCCACTACTGCGTACCCATAACGCTTGGCAAACGAGTGTTGGGTGTGCTGAACCTCTATGTGAATGAAGGCCATGAAAGCACCATTGAGGAAGAGGAGTTTCTCACGGCGGTGGCAAATACGCTTGCCGGGGTTATTAGCCGTACCAGAATGGAAGAGCATTTAATAAAAAATGAAGAGCAGATGCGTTCTATTGTGCAGACTACGGACAATGCAATCATCTGTACAAACACAGACGGGGAGATAGTCCTCTGGAACACGGGGGCGGCGAAGATATTTGGACATGCCCCACATGAGGCAACCGGGCGGCCATTTGACATAATCACACCTGAGTCCATGAGAGAAGGTTTTAGGAAAGACTTTAAGGCGGCGATTGAAACCGGGCATTCCTATCTGTTGGGTAAAGAGATCACCTTAACAGCGGTAAAAAAAGATGGTACTGAGTTCCCGATGGAACTTTCCGCCGCTTTGTGGACGGTGCAGACAGGGACGTTTTTTACGGCGATACTTCGGGATATTACGAACCATGTAATTGAGAGACAGCAGCGTGAGCAGGCAATAGAAAAACTTCGCAAACTCACAGGCTCGGTAGTAGTGGCTATATCCGCTATTTTAGAGGCCAGAGACCCATACACGGCCGGACACCAGTCAAGGGTGGCCGATCTTTCCCGCGCCATAGCCGACGAGATGGGCTTTCCCAGAGATAAGGCGGAGGGTGTGAGAATCGCGGCCTCCATACACGACGTAGGGAAGATTTATGTCCCGTCAGAAATCCTTAGTAAACCGGGCAAACTCCTTGAGGTGGAGTTTAGCCTGCTGAAACATCACTGCCAAATAGGGCACGATATATTAAAGGATGTGGATTTCCCGTGGCCTGTGGCAAATATAATCCTCCAGCACCACGAAAGACTGGACGGCTCCGGCTATCCCTTCCGCCTCAGCGGGGATGAGATACTAATTGAGGCAAGGATAATCTGCGTGGCGGATGTCGTTGAGGCAATGAGTAACCACCGCCCCTATCGTCCCGCCCTGGGCCTTGACAAGGCGTTGGGGGAGATATTGGCAAACAGCGCGGGACTATACGATAAAAACGTGGTGGATGCGTGCCTTGCCGTCTTTAATAAGGGTTTTTCGTTTAAGAGTTAAGCGAATTGTGACCGCCTGCCTCTGTGATTTCTATAATTTTGCTTTACTAAAATACAGGCTATCCGCTTAAATATCATGCGTCTGACATAAAGTACAAAACGCCTCGCTTTTCAGGGTGTTTCTATTTGGAGATTACAGCCTTCGCCAATCGCGCCATGAAACAGGAAAATGATATGGCGGGAGGGATTTATTAAATTCCTGGTTTCATTGTATAATAAGCGCAGATAGGAAATAAGGCAGGGTGATGTCCGCCGCGCCCACCGTGCACACCGCGCCCACAGTGAATGATGGCCGGGTTTTCGGCAAGGCGGGCAATCTCTCAGGCATAGCTAGCTGCAATGGAGGTTTATGCACAACAGTAAGGTGCTGGTTATAGACGATGAGTATATAGTGAGAGTAAGCTGCCAGAGGGTGTTGGAAGCGGAGGGTTACGTTGTGTTTCTGTCGGCCAACGCCGCGGATGGCCTTAAACTTATAGAGGACGAGGGACCCGACCTTGTGATAACCGACCTGATAATGCCGGGCATGGACGGTTTTGAACTGCTGAAACTGGTAAGGGACAGATGGCCTTCGCTGAGGGTAGTCGTGATGACTGGTTATGGCACTACGGAGGCGGCAAGCAAGTCTTTAGAACTCGGGGCGGACGGTTTTATAAAGAAACCATTCCTGCCTGAGGAGCTCCTCTCAATTGCCAACACAACCCGAGAGGATTATGCCTATTGAGACGTGTACACGGCAACCCCGGAAAATTAAGACGCGCGTCGCCGTCGCCCGGTTCGGAAAAATGGAAGATATTGGAGGCATTTTAGCATGGAAGGAAACATACTAATAGTCGATGACAACGACATAATAGTCAAAAGCTGTGAAAGCATTCTCACCCCTGAAGGCTTTGTGATTACTGGCTCGACAGACTCCAGCGAGGCCATCGAACTTATACGCAACAACGACTATGATATCGTCGTAACGGACATAAATATGCCTGGCATTGACGGCTACGAGCTGATAAGGCAGGTCAACGCTATAAAGCCATCTACCGGCATTGTGGTCATCACGGGTTTTGCTTCTCAGCAAAATATCAGAGACATCCTCCAGTTGGGGATAATAGATTATATGTCAAAACCATTTTCCCCCCATATCCTGATAGAGACGATAACAAAGGCCATGTATTTGGTAAAGAAGATAAAGGCCATCGCCGCCGGACCAGACTCGGAGACCGAGGCCAAAAGGAAGACCGACGCCCTAAACGCCATCATAAATGAATACAAGACAACGCCGGGGGCACTGCTGAGAGTTCTGGAGTCGGCCCAGGACCTGATTGGTTACCTGCCGCCCTCTGTGCAGAGATTCATAGCCGTTGGTCTGCGCATTCCCGTGAGCGAGGTATATTCGGTAGTGTCGTTTTATCCCTATTTCACGATGAAGGCGCGCGGCAGACACCACATCAAGGTATGCGTGGGCAACGCCTGCCACGCCAAGAAGGCAGGACAGATATTGACCAGATTAAAAAGAAACCTTAATTTCAATGAGGACAGCCTAACAGCCGACGGGAGGTTTTCCTATGAGACCATCCGATGCCTTGGCGCGTGTGGCTTTGCCCCGATAGTAGAGATTGACTATGACACCCACGGCGGTGTTGACCCCGACAAGACACTGGATTTATTAAAGGATTATCACTGAGGAGGCCCGTATGCCTGCGATTAAAGTTAAATTCACGAATAAAAGCATTGATAAATTAACCATTGAAGATTTGAAGGCTATTCAAGACAACTACAAAGACCCCAGAGTGCGCGGCTCAAGGGCGTCAATACTGCTGTGCGGCGGGGCGGCCTGCAAGGCGCGCGGCAGCGCGGCTATTCAGGAGGCGCTGTTAAGCGAATTGAAAAATAAGGGAATAGACGGCGAGGTGTCTATTTATGAAACCGGCTGCAACGGTTTTTGTAACCAGTCGCCGGTGATGAACATCTATCCCGATATGACATTATACCAGACGTTCAAACCCGAAGACGTCCCATCCATTGTAGAGGAACACTTCACAAAGGGCCAGCCAGCTGAAAGATTCGTATATAAGGACCTCAAGGACAAAAAATCCATCCCTAACCGGCAGGAGATTCCCTTTTTTAGTTTACAAACCAGACGCGTACTCAACAAGTGTGGCCTCATTGAGCCAGACGACATAGAGGCATACATATATCACGGCGGGTACATGGCAATGGCGAGGGCGGTCACAGGGATGAGGCCTCAGGAGATAGTTAGGGAAGTAAAGGACTCCGGCCTTAGGGGAAGAGGCGGCGGCGGCTTTCCAACCGGCCTGAAATGGGAAATCTGCGGGGTAAGGCCGGACGAGACCAAGTACGTCATCTGTAACGCCGGCCCAATCTCCAGAAGCATAGTAGAGACTGACCCGCATTCCATCATCGAGGGCATGATAATAGCAGGGCGGGCAGTGGGCGCTAAAAAGGGTTTTGTTTATGTCAGAGAACCTGACAACCTCTTCATCCTAAGACGGCTTCACACGGCAATTGAGCGCGCACGCCTTTGCGGTTTTCTTGGGGATGATATTTTCAACAGCGGTTTTAACTTCACAATAGATGTGGCCTTCGGGGCGGGGACGTTTATCTGCGGCGAGGAGACAGCCCTCATTCGCTCTTTGGAGGGAAAACGCGGGTTTCCCACACCGAAACCCCCATTCCCGGCCCAAAGCGGCCTGTGGGGAAGACCTACAATTGTTGACAATGCCGAGACCTTCGCCAATGTGCCTCTGATAATCGCAAACAGCCCGGCATGGTTTCGGTCAGTTGGGACTCATGACTCACCCGGGACGAAGATATTTACCCTCAGCGGCGCGGTAAACTCAAACGGCCTGATAGAAGTCCCTATGGGAACGACATTCAGGACGATAGTATATGACATAGGCGGGGGACTGAAAAAGAAGAGCAAGTTTAAGGCCATCCACATCGGAGGCCCTACGGGGGGAGTTATCCCCGAATCTCTCCTTGATACGCCGGCCACGTATGAGGCAATTACGGCGGCGGGGGTTATCGTCGGCTCCGGCAACATAATCGTCATGGATAACAACACATGTATGGTCAACGAGGCCATGAGCGCAATGGAATTTGGCCACGGCGAGTCATGCGGCAAATGTGTCCCATGCCGCATAGGGACAAAGGTAATGTACGATAAGCTCCTCGACATAACCGAGGGACGCGGCAAACTGCAAGACCTTGATACACTTGCGGAGCTGGCTTACGAGGTAAAGCGGACTTCCCTTTGCGGACTTGGGCAAACGTCGCCCATAATGGTGCTCACTGCCCTGAAACATTTCAGGGAGGAGTTCGAGGAGCACATAACAGAAGGCTGGTGTCAGGCCGGCAAGTGCAGGTCGCTGTCAACATTTGTTATAGAATCGAAGACCTGTTCGGGCTGCGGCTCATGCGCCAGGAAGTGTCCGCAAGAGGCCATAAGCGGCGAAAAGAAAAAACCCCACCTGATAGACAAGGACTTGTGCATCAAGTGCAGGAGCTGCTTTGAGACATGTCCGTTTAACTCTATACGCATAGAGCCTGGTGTGGCCGAGGAGGTTGACTCATGGTAGAATTCACTATAGACGACAAGATAATCAAGGTCCCCGATGGGACGACAATACTCGTGGCCGCCATGGAAAATGGCATAGACATCCCCCACTTGTGCTGGGACAAGCGCCTTACCCCGTTTGGCGGCTGCCGCATATGCCTTGTGGAGATAGAGGGACATTCAAAGCTCTATACATCGTGTTCTACAGCGGCGGAAAACGGCATGGTAGTTTATACCTCCACGCCAGAGGTGCTGAAGGCAAGAAAGACCGTGTTTGAGCTTCTGCTTGTCCATCATCCGTTGGACTGCCCCATTTGCGATAAGGCCGGTGAGTGCAAACTCCAGGACATGTCATATAAATACGGCGCCAGTACCAGCAGCTACGCCGGCGAGAAGAAGGCCGACCCCGAGGACATAGCCAACCCGCTGATAGATATAAACACCAACAGGTGTATTATGTGCGGGCGCTGTGTGCGCGTGTGCTGGGAACATCAGGGCGTTGGTGCCATAAACTTTATCGGCAGGGGGTTTGGCACAAAGGTAAGCCCGCCATTTGAGGAGACACTCAACTGCGAGTTCTGCGGCCAGTGCGTGGACGCATGTCCTGTGGGGGCGTTGGGCAGCAAACCATTTCGCCACCGTGCGAGGGCCTGGTTCCTTGAGCAAAAGGACAACATCTGCCCATACTGCGGTGTTGGTTGCACCATTACGCTGGATATAAGAGAGGGGAGGATTCTCAACGCCAGAGGCGTAGACGGCAAGGGCGTAAGCAATGGCGACCTCTGTACAAAAGGCCGCTACGGAACAGACTACATATACTCCAGCAACAGATTAAAGACCCCACTGGTCAGGAAAAATGGTGAACTTGTCCCATCCTCATGGGAGGAGGCCATGTACTTAGTGGCCAACGGCCTGAAACAGATAATAAAAACGCACGGCCCGGACAGCATTGGCGCAATTGGGTCGTCGCGCTGTTCAATTGAAGACAACTATGTGCTGCAGAAATTCATGCGCACCGCCATCGGCACTAACAATATTGATTCCTCGGCATTTTTCGGGTTTGCTAAGGTGTTTAAGGCAATTGATATGGCATTTGGCCTTCACGAGCTTCCCATAGATTTCGACTCTCCTCTGTCAAGAAAGACACTCCTCGTTCTGGAGTCTGACATAGCGGCGACGCATCCAATTTGGGGACTGAAATTTGTTGAGGCAAAACAGCGTGGAGCGCGCCTCATTGTGGCCAGCGCCAGAGAGACAAAGCTCACACGGCACGCCCACAGATGGCTTAGAATCAAACCCGGCACGGCACAGGTGCTCGTATATGGTATTATGAAAACGGCCATTGACGAGGGGTATCATCTGAAACATGAGATGGCAAAAAATATCGGGAATTTCTCAGAGATGGTGGAGCTGTTAAAAGACTATACCCCTGATAAGGTGTGTGAACTTACCGGTATATGTGGTAACGAGTTTCTGCATGCGGCGGAGGAGTTTCTATCTTCTGAAAGTCGGCTTGTTACAACGGCAGCCACGCCAGCTAGTAATCTTGAGGGATTAAACTCGCTGCTTGCCGCCGCTAATCTCGTCATATTAACGGGAGATGGCCCGCGCGCCCTTCAACTGCCGGCAGAGTACTCAAACACCTTCGGCCTTTGGAAGATGGGTGTAACGCCCGAATATCTGCCCGGCTATGTGAAAATAGTAGATAAACCTGGAAAGAATCTGTTTAACATGCTCTATGAAAAAGACTCCATAAAGGCGCTCTATCTGATGGGTGAAGACCCGCTGGTAACGTACCCGGATTTAAAAAAACTTGAGAACAAGTTTCAATCCCTTGAGTTTATTGTAGTGCAGGACATACGCATGACCGCCTGTGCGCGCTACGCCCATGTGGTGCTGCCAGCGTCGAGCTGGTCAGAAAAAGAGGGCACTTTTATTAATATGGCAGGCAAATATCAGGATGTCCACAAGATTGTGGCTACCACAGGGGAGTCAATGCCGGATTGGCAGATTCTCAGAAACCTCGCCAGAGTAATGAATGTCCCCATAGGTGCGGACAGCCTCAAGGCAATACAGGAGGAAATACAGGCAATAAATGTCAACTTGCCGCATGAGAAATGGAGATACTGCCCCGTGCCATTTGAACTGGCCGAAAAACCGGACGCCAAATATCCACTCGTGCTGGTTACGGGAAATTTGATGCAGCACTCAGGGGCGCTTTCCGCCATGTCAACGAGCCTTACCCATGTCATATCCGACGCGTTTGTCCAGGTCAGCGCCCCCGACGCGGATAAATACAACCTTGAGGATGGCGGCAACGCAAAGGTCGAATCCAAAAATGGTTCAGCCACAATGAAGGTGCGTATCTCTGAGGAAATCCCCCAAGGGATGATATTTGTCCCGCTGCACTTCTTCCGCTGGCGCGTCAGCGAGCTGACCGCTGCAACACAGAGTGATGCCGTGCCCATCACCACAGTACGCATTACGCCGCAGGATTAAAGGATTAACGACGAAGGGGGGGGTAACCCCCCTCGTATTCAGTATGCGGGATATTCTTTATTAGTTGAACGCTTTTTCTGGAACTCTCCCTCTTCACACGCAAGCAACGCCAATGCCACTAAAATTTTCTGAGATTTGTGTCTACCCTTGGAAGTAAGTTCGTCAAGCATTTTACGCTCATCTTTGGTAAGCGTCACGATATATTTCTTCATATCATAGTTGACATGACACTATACTGTTACAGTTATTATATTTTTTTCGGCAACGGGATAAATGCTTCAACTCTTTTTGGCGGCAATAAGCGTTTCCCCATGTTTAAAATAAGTCTGACACAAAATGCTCTTAACCAATACGCCGTCTTACGATGTCATTTCTCTTTACGCCTTCGGGGACTTCCGTGAATACGATGTCTTCGTTTCGGGCGGCGGTTATTGGTTCACCCTCTGCGTCCTTGAGTTCTTTTATTATATATGAGCTGTTATGCGTTGCCGATGAGAGAAAGACTACCTCGTCGCCGATGGCTAAATTACCTTTGAGCAGCACAGTTGCGTTGTTGCCTCTAACAGCCTTGACGACTCCCGCGATAATGTAATCGGCTGGTGCGTGGGGTTCGTCATAGCTGTAATCCGCGTCAGGGTGCCTGCCAATGTACATGCCCGTTGTAAATCCCCTGTTAGAGAACATCTCAAGCTCCCTGAGCCATGTGTTATTTATTTTGTAGGGAGGTGTTGCGAGGGCGTCTATCGCCTCTCTGTATATCTTTGTGACGCCTGATACGTAGTTTACACCTTTTGTCCTGCCTTCAATTTTAAAGCTGTCCACACCCGCCGCGGCCAGTTTATCGAGATGCTCTACCATGCAGAGGTCGCGTGGGCTTAAGATATACGCCCCTCTGTCATCTTCATGGACCGGCATGTACTCACCCGGACGTTTTTCCTCCATCAACTGATAGCTCCACCGGCAGGAATTAGTGCATAAGCCCTTGTTCGCCCCTCGATTTGCCAGAAAACTGCTCAAATAACACCGTCCCGAATACGATATACATATAGAGCCGTGAACAAAGCACTCAAGCTCTACTGTAACGGCGTCCCTGATTTGTCTTATTTCGTCAATTGATAGTTCCCGTGAAAGAACGAGCCTCTTTGCGCCAAGGCGCTCCCACACGCGGGCCGCGCGATAGTTCGTTATGTTTGCCTGTGTGCTGATGTGTATGGGAATGTCGGGGGTGAGTGTCCTTATCATGTCGAATACGCCGATATCAGAGACTATGACAGCGTCCGGGGTTAATTCTTTGAGTGCTGTGATGTGCCTTTCAATCGGGGTGATGTCGCCGTTGTGCGGGAATATGTTTATGGTTACATAGGCCTTCTTACGCGCTCTGTGAACAACATCCAGGGCGTCTTTGATGGTGTCGGAAGTGAAGTTTTTGGCCTTCGCGCGAAGGCTGAAGTCGGTGAGTCCCAGATAGACGGCATCCGCCCCGTAGTGCAGGGCTGCATGGAGTTTCTCCATCGTACCGGCGGGTGCCAATAGCTCCGGCAGCATCCGCTCTGACGCCATCGGCCCGGCTGCCATTAGCCCTGACGGCACAGGCTCCAACGCCAATGGCCCGGATGTCAATGGCCCCGGTTTATCTATGCGACGATAACCCCTACTCTTTTATTTCGGCGCTGTCGGCCAGCACTAACACGTGGTCGTTACTGACCTGGCAGTAGGCGTCTTTCACTGAAATTGTCTTTGCCGTGTTACCGATTTTGTATGTTATCGGGCCGCTGTCCAATGTGGTAATAAAACCAGTGTGACCTGGCAAGACCCCGAACTCCCCCAAAGTACCCGGGGCAGTCAGCTCATCCACGGTCTCTGTAAACGTAAACCCTTCTGGGGTTATTATTTCAAGCGTCAGTTTCTCGGCCAAAATCAGTCCCCTTTTCTATCTCTGCCAGCCAAGCGTTCTGGCCTTCTCTTCGGCCTCCTCGATTGTGCCAACCATGTAGAAGGCCTGCTCCGGCATATCGTCGTATTTACCATCCGCTATGGCGTTAAATCCCTTTATCGTGTCCGCAAGTTTGACATATTTGCCCTGCATACCGGTGAATTTTTCGGCAACATGAAACGGCTGACTCAGAAAGCGCTGAACCTTACGCGCCCGCGCGACGGTTATCTTATCGTCCTCGGAGAGTTCCTCCATTCCCAATATGGCAATGATGTCCATCAGTTCCTTGTATCTCTGAAGCACCATCTGCACCTTTCTCGACGTGTTGTAGTGCTCGTCTCCGATTATCAACGGGTTCAGAATCCTTGATGTGGAATCCAGAGGGTCAACGGCCGGATATATACCAAGTTCAGATATCTTTCTCGACAGAACGACAGTGGCGTCAAGGTGTGTGAAGGCCGTGGCAACGGCAGGGTCTGTAAGGTCATCTGCAGGCACGTAGATAGCCTGCATAGACGTGATCGAACCCTTCTTTGTCGTCGTGATTCGCTCTTGCAGCTCACCCATATCAGTGGCAAGGTTTGGCTGGTAGCCAACAGCGGAGGGCATTCTTCCCAGAAGGGCCGACACCTCAGAGCCTGCGAGCGTAAACCTGAATATATTGTCAATGAACAGGAGCACGTCTTGTCCCTGCTCTCTGAAATACTCTGATGTGGTGAGGGCTGTCAGCGCCACACGGAGCCTCGCGCCGGGGGGTTCGTTCATCTGGCCGTATATGAGTGCGGCCTTGTTAATAACCCCTGAGTCGCACATCTCATTGTAGAGGTCGTTTCCTTCCCTCGTCCTTTCGCCAACGCCAGCAAACACGGACACTCCACCGTGCACCATAGCGATATTATTTATCATCTCCATTATGACAACCGTCTTGCCAACTCCGGCGCCGCCAAACATGCCAATCTTCCCGCCCCTCACGAATGGGATCATCAGGTCGAATACCTTAACGCCGGTCTCAAAGACCTGCGTCGTAGGCTCCTGCTCAACAAACGACGGGGCCTCTCTGTGGATTGACCAATGCTCTGCTGAATTTATCGGGCCTTTGTTGTCGCTTGGCTCGCCGATGACATTCATTATCCTGCCAAGGGTCTCATTGCCAACGGGTATAGATATAGGCTTGCCGGTATCCACTACGGACATACCCCTGACGAGGCCGTCAGTGGATGTCATGGCGATTGTCCTCACCATGCCGTCTCCGATATGCGACGCCGTTTCAAGGGTCAGCCTTATCGGTGGTATGTTGTGGACGGGGTCACCGGGGGTTTCTATTTTTAGGGCATTTAATATCGCAGGGAGATCTCCTT